>QNAD01000361.1 GCA_003641345.1 Candidatus Zixiibacteriota bacterium
ATCGAAAAACTAACTAATATCTCACATGGTGAAGCAGTTATTTTAGGTATGCTGTTTGCTGTTTGGTGGTCAAAAGAACAATCACTGTTAAATGAAACTGATTTCTTGGAAATCACTAATTTCCTCAATACATTCGGACAAATTAAAAAGTCGGAAATTTCTCCCCAACAATTGATTGAAACAGTACATAAGGATAAAAAAAGAAACCGGAATCAAATTGATTTTATTTTCCTGACAAAAATAGGAGAAGCTATTGTCAAAAAGGTCAGCATGAATAATTTGTCGTCAGCAATCGAAACTTTTTTTGGAAATAAAACCTAAATCTACATTGGTGACAGGAAAACAAAAAAAAATGACAAAAGATAAATTTTGTATAACACTTTCCGAAAATAATTTTACTGCTTGCTACCAAGCAGCAAAAGATGCTGAATTGATAGAATTGCGCTTGGATTTGGTAACTTTCACTGACTCAGAGCTAAAAAAATTGTTTGCACTAAAAACAAAATTTATTGCTACTTGCCGTCAGAATGGGAAAAATAATACCGAAAGGATAAAAAAATTAAAAGATGCAATTGATGCAGGAGTTGACTTTATAGATATTGAAATAGATTCCGACTTTCAGGAAAAAATGATAATGTATGCCAGAGATAAAAACTGTCAAATTATTATTTCGTATCACAATTTTACGAGAACGCCTTCATTATCCGAGTTACAAAAAATAATTGATGTCGGAAGAAAATTTAATCCATGGAAAATTAAAATTGTAACCATGGCAAATACTCCGCAAGATTTGTCAACTGTACTTTCGTTATATCGTAATAATACAAATCTAATAGCTTTTTGTATGGGTGAAAAAGGAAAAATTTCTCGGTTAGCTTCTTTGTTCCTTGGGGCAGATTTTACTTTTGTATCACCATTAAAAGGGAAGGAAGTTGCAGAAGGACAAATGGACATTAACACAATGGTAAAACTAATTGAAGAATTAAAGTTGTGAACACAAGAATTATCCAAGCCCCTGCATCCAAAAGTTATCTGCAAAGAGCACTGGCAATTGCTTTGCTGGCAAAAGGCAAAACCGTATTACACAATATTTCGTGGTGTAACGATTCAATTACTGTTAAAAATCTTATTACAGAATTAGGTGCCGAAATCTTTGAGGAAAATCAGGACATCATCATTCAATCCACGGGCTTAAACGAAATAGGAAATTCTTTTTCTGCAAAAGAATCGGGGTTGGCCCTACGGATGTTTGCTCCTATCCTTGCATTATCAGGTGGGAAAATACTATTTTCCGCCGAAGGAACACTAAAATCCCGTCCCGTCGGTTTTTTGGAAAAATCTCTTGAGCAATTGGGTGTTAGTATAACTTCGAACAACGGATTTCCACCATTGACCATTAAGCAGAAACTAAAAGCCGGAAAAATTACAATTGACGGTTCCGTAAGTTCCCAATTATTAACAGGACTATTAATTGCCTTGCCCCTTGTTGATAGCGATTCGGAAATTACGGTTGAGGACCTGAAAAGTATTCCGTATATTGATATGACAATGAGTATTATCCGGCATTTCGGTGTAGAAATAACACAGAGAGATTATCAGCAATTTTTCATCAAAGGAAATCAGGCATATCATCCGGCAGAATATACAATTGAGGGCGATTGGAGCAGTGCTGCCTTTTTGTTGGTTGCCGGTGCCCTCACAGGAAAAGCAACCGTAAAAAATCTTTTCCGTAATTCTTTACAGGCAGATAGAAAAATACTTGATGTTCTGAAAATGGCAGGGGCAGAAGTTTTGATACAAGATAATATTGTTGGTATCAGACGAAAAAATCTACAGGCATTTTCGTTTGATGCAACACATTGCCCCGACCTGTTTCCGCCATTGGTAGCTTTGGCAGTAAATTGCAACGGGACAAGCACAATTAAAGGAGTATCACGCTTAAAATATAAAGAAAGTAACCGTAGTGCGGCTTTAAAAACCGAATTGTCCAAAATTGGGATTACCATAGAAATTAATAATGATTTGATGAAAATTACAGGCGGAAAAATTACAGGTGGCACAGTGGATTCGCAAAACGACCACCGCATTGCAATGATAGCAGGCGTACTAAACTTAGTTTCAGAAAATGAAATAATTATTAAAAATAAAGAAGCTGTCAACAAGTCATATCCCAATTTTTTTGTTGATTTAAACAAAATGTAATTACTTAAAAACTTCTTATATGAATACTTTTGGTCAAAAATTTAAATTAACCATTTTCGGTGAATCACACGGACCTGTTGTTGGTGTAGTCGTAGATGGCTGTCCTGCCGGAATTCCTCTTTGTAAAGAAGATTTTGATGCAGACCTGCAACGACGAAAAGCAGGGCGAAAAGGCACAACATCACGAATAGAAAGCGACCATCCCGAGATTTTATCCGGTGTATTCAACGAACATACAACAGGGACACCAATTACAATAATTTTTAAAAACGAAAACATCAATTCTGCAGACTATTCTAGATTTCGGAAACACCCACGACCCGGACACGCCGATTTTGTGGCAGAACAAAAGTATCACGGCTTTCAGGATTATCGTGGCGGTGGCCATTTCTCCGGTCGGTTAACATTAGGATTGGTTGCTGCCGGTGTCATTGCAAAAAAAATGATTCCCGATATTATTATTGCTGCCGCATTAATAGAAGTTGCAGGTAATTCTGATATTGACATAGCCATAACAGAAGCCATTAAGCAAAAAGATTCCGTAGGAGGTATTGTTGAATGCAAGGCAATCAACATTCCTGTCGGATTGGGTGAACCGTTTTTTGATTCCGTAGAGTCAGTTATCAGCCACTTAGCATTTTCTGTACCGGGCATAAAAGGTATTGAGTTCGGAGCAGGTTTTGCTGCAATCCGAATGAAAGGGAGCAAATTTAATGACCCAATAATCAACAAAGGAGGCAAAACAGCAACAAATCATTCCGGTGG
>QNAD01000362.1 GCA_003641345.1 Candidatus Zixiibacteriota bacterium
ATTCCCGAGAAACAATTGGGTACTGCTTATGCTGTTATCTTTTGGATTCAGAATATAGGGTTGCTTAGTATTCCTCTTTTGTTAGGTGTTGTTTTAAATGCAACAAATCCGGATGTAACACCAAATAAGAAAATTATTAAAGATGGTATTGCAATAGCTTTTAAACAAACTTTGGCAGATGATTTCAATCTTAAACCTGAAGAGATTAATAAATATTCGGAAAAATTAAGCAGTAATGTTATTGATTCAATTGTCCAGACTACTACTTATGAAGCAGTTCCTGAAGATCAAGTTGATACAGCTGCCGTCAAAAATGAAATTATTCAGGCAAATACTCAAATGTTGGCAAATATTGATAAAACAGGGGATAAAGACAAAGTCTTGTCTCAAGCGTATCAAGCAAGTTTAAATGCTACTTATGGTATTTTAAAAGATAAGAAATTAAATATTCGTTACGATTATTTTATGGATATGGTAATTTTCACACTTCTTGGATTATTGTCATTAATCTTTGCTTTCTTACTTAAAGCAGAAGATAAGAAAAAAGGTTATGGTTTGGAATTACCTAATATTCAGAAATAGTCTTTGCAAGAAAACGCCAATAACTGCGTTACTCTTGCCTTGAAAACAGTTATTTACAAAAGTAAACTTCTTAATTTTCAAGGATTCGAAAGCCTTGTTCTTGACGCTTTCTAATCAAAGACTGTGTTTTTTCGCAGGAACTAAATAGATTTTACAAAATATTGGTCAATAAAAAACCCCATCTGTTTGATGGGGTTTTTTATTTGTGTTATGATATGTGAGTTTATTTGTTAATCTGTTCAAAGAAATCGTTTCCTTTATCGTCTGTCATAATGAAAGCAGGGAAGTTCTCAACTTCAATTTTACGGATAGCTTCCATTCCATATTCAGGGAATGCAACGGTTTCGACCGATTTAATATTGGCTTTTGCCAGAATAGCTGCCGGTCCGCCAATGGAACCAAGATAGAAACCGCCATATTTCTGACAAGCTTCTTTAACTTGTGGCGAACGATTACCTTTTGCCAGCATTACCATACTGCCACCTTTTGCCTGAAATGGTCCTACATAAGGATCCATACGGCTGGCTGTGGTAGGTCCGAAACTGCCTGAAGGCATTCCTTCCGGTGTCTTTGCCGGTCCTGCATAGTAAATAGGATGATTTTTGAAATAATCTGGCATTGGTTCGCCGTTATCAATCATTTCTTTTATTTTGGCATGTGCCATATCACGGGCAACAATCAGCGTACCTGTTAGACTTAACCGTGTTTTAATCGGATGTTTTGTCAATTCAGCCAAGATTTTTTCCATGGGTTGATTCAAATCAATCTCTACGGCAGGAGCTAATTTCGGTTCTTCTGCAGGTAAAAGACGGGCTGGATTTTTTTCCATTTTTTCGATAAAAATACCGTCTGCAGTAATTTTAGCTTTAATGTTACGATCGGCACTACAGCTAACGCCTAAGCCTACGGGATTAGATGCGGCATGACGCGAGAGGCGGATAACCCGTACATCGTGGGCAAAATATTTTCCGCCGAATTGTGCTCCGATTCCTGATTCTTGGGCAATTTTCAATACGCGTTTTTCCCATTCCAAATCGCGGAAAGCACGACCGTATTCATTACCTGAAGTAGGTAGATTATCATAGTAACCTGCCGAAGCCAATTTAACAACTTTCAGTGTCATTTCGGCGGAAGTGCCGCCAATAACTAATGCTAAATGGTAGGGCGGACAAGCAGCTGTTCCAATTTCTTGTAATTTTTCGTGAATGAATGCGTCTAAATTTTCTTCTGTGAGCAACGCCTTCGTTTTTTGATATAAGTATGATTTATTAGCTGAACCACCACCTTTGGTAACAATTAGGAAATCGTAAGAATTACCGGGTTTTGTATAAAGTTCAATTTGTGCAGGTAGGTTTGTAAAAGTGTTTTTTTCTTCAAACATACTAAACGGGGCAATTTGTGAGAGCCGTAGATTGTCTTTTTGGTATGTATTAAAAACACCTTTTGCAAAGTATTCTGCATCGTCAACACCGGTATAAACATCTTCACCTTTTTTGCCCATAATAATGGCTGTTCCGGTATCTTGACAGGTAGGAAGAACACCATCGGCTGCTACTACAGAATTTTGCAATAAATTATAAGCAACAAATTTTTCGTTGTCTGATGCTTCAGGATCGTCAAGAATTTTTGCCAATTTTTCCAAATGGGCTGTACGCAAATAAAAAGATACCTCGTGAATAGCTTTTTCTGCTAAAAACTCCAATCCTTTTGGATCAATCTTTAAAATTTTGCGTCCGTCAACTTCCGTTGTTGAGACAAAGTCTTTGGTCAATAACTCGTATTCTGTGGTATCTTTGCCCACAGGAAACGGATTTTGATACTTGAATTCTACCATAATAATTTTGTATTTATTTGATTTTGCTAAATTAAATACGAAAAGTTTAATATGTAAATAAATATGGATGTTTTACAATACTACTCCTTGACATATTTCCCAATAAGAAAAGCCGACATCTGTCGGCTTTTCTAGTGTGGAAATAATATGTCTTACAAAATTATTTTTTGTCTTCAGGTTTCAACCATACATTAACATAACTTTCGGTATTGTAATATTTCTTAAATGCTTCCTGAATAGATTTTTTATTAAGCATTTTAAGATATTTATCAAAGTCGGTAGCAAATTCAGGTTTTGCCTGCATTTGATTTAACCAAACCAATTGCGACAGCCAATAACTATTTTTCCGCATATTGGCTTCATGTTTTCGTTTGGCTTTTTCAATGGTTTTTTGCAGGTCGTCATCAGTAATTTCTTCAGTTTGTAGTTTTTTGATGATTTCAAGTATTTTACCTTTTACAATAGGAACATTTGTCGGAGCAGCACTATAAAAAATGCCGATACCATACTCTTGAACAGGAAAATCTTTAAACATCGGATTGGCAGAAATA
>QNAD01000363.1 GCA_003641345.1 Candidatus Zixiibacteriota bacterium
CTATTGCCACCCAGTATCAATCCATTGGAGATATCAATGCTCAACGTCTGCTTGATAATAATTCCGATACTGCTTTTATTTCTTTAGTGACTGAGTTAGCATCCAAAGAATGGGAAAAAGAATTGGTTGATTTTGAAATGGGTAATTATTTAAAAGAGATATCCGAAAAGAAACGAAAAAAAATCAGAGAAAAATTACTGGTAGAATTAGAGCAAGCCCAAAATAACAAAGATGAATCTGAGGAATTAAGAATTATCGCTGAACTAAAACTGTTTCGATAAACTAAAAATGTATGGGACATTTAAAAAAAATAAAAATTGAAAATTTGGCTCTTCTTGAAAAAGGAGAACTATTTTTTGACAAGGGCTTAAATGTTATTACAGGAGAAACCGGGGCAGGTAAATCTATAATTGTAATTGCACTATCGATGATTTTAGGTGAACGAGCAGACAAAGAATATATCAAACACGGAGCAAAGTTTGCATCGATCGAAGCAGAATTTGACATAAATGAGCCTAAGCCTTTGGTGATTTATCGTGAGTTTTCAAAAGAAGGCTCATCAAAAATAAAGATCAACTCAAAAACAGTTACATTAAATAAACTCAAAAAAACAACAAGCCCTATTGCCGAAATTTCCGGCCAATACGCCGGACAGGAACTTATGGATGAAAATAATCATCTAAATTTTCTTGATAGTTTTGGGTCTCTTGAGTCTATTAGAGATAAAGTTTCTGAACATTACTTTTCATGGAAAAAAACTACCGAAGAATTAAAAAAAATTCTGAACAACAAAGAACAATTGGAAAACGAAAGGAAACTACTTCTTTTTCAAAAAAATGAAATTGAAAATGCTCATATAGAAATAGGTGAAGAAGAAAAAATAAATTCAGAACTTAAAAAGCTAAATTCAGCGCGGGAATTGATGAGTTCAGCCTCTGCCATACTAGATACATTAGGAGGCGAGGATAAATCTGTATTGGAGTTAATTGCACAAAGCCAAAAAGAACTTGAAAAAATGTTTGCTATTGACAAGAAATTAGATTCTTCTATCGAACTACTTAACGAAATAAATTTCCAACTCGAAGATATTCGCAGTTCTATTGAACAGTACGGATCATCAATTGTTGATAATCCGGAGAGGATGGAAGAGATAAATCTAAGACTCGATGAAATCTATATTCTCAAAAAAAAATACGGCGGTTCAGAAGAAGCTATTTTAAAATCTTATGACATAATCTCTGATAAATTAACTAACCACCCTGAAACTCAAGGCATGATTGATGACCTTACTGAACAATGCCAAACTCAATTTGATGAATATTCCAAAGAAGCGTTAAAGCTATCCAAGCTCAGAAGAAAAAATGCTCAGATTTTACAAAGAATTATTATTAAAGAATTAAAAAATCTTGCTATTGAAAATGGTGGCTTTGAGTTTGAATTTATTTACGAAGATGACCCTCGAGGAGTAATTATAAATGAAAGGGCAGTGAAACCTTTTCCGCATGGGTTGGAAAATGGGAAAATACTTTTCTCTGCAAATCCTGGGGAGCCGTTGAAATCGCTGGTAAAAACAGCCTCAGGGGGTGAAATCTCACGTGTCTTATTAGCTATTAAATCAGCCGAAGCTAAGCAAAGTAATTTGAAAAAACCTTTGCTTGTATTCGATGAAGTTGATGCTGGAATCGGGGGGCGAACCGCTATGGAAGTAGGCAAAAAATTAAAACAACTTTCAGAGAATTGCCAACTAATTGTAATTACTCATCTTCATCAGATAGCACGGATGGCTGATCATCATTTTGTAGCAGAAAAAACCGACAATAAGAAAAAAGCGATAATTAATCTAAAAAAGCTCAATAAATCGGAAATATCAAAAGAACTTGATAGGATGATTGCTTTACCGGTTGATTAATAATTATCTAAATTCCTATATATTTAAAACTTGCAGAAAATTGTAAATTTATAAAAAATTAATATTATTATTTGAATAAATTTTAAAATTTTTAGTATGTATGTTAGAAAATAAAAATAATAACAATTCAGGTATAAATATGGAACAGAACCTGGTTATGGAAATTAAATCCGGTAACAAAAAAGCTCTGAAAATGCTTGTAGAAAAACATAAAAAAATGGCGTATCAGGTTGCTTTAGGTATTGTCGGAAACAGAGATGACGCCCATGATATTTCACAGGAAGCTTTTATCCGCGTTTATCGCTCTATTAATTCATATGATGAGTCAAAACCATTTATTCCATGGTTCTACACTATTATCACTAATCTCTGTCGTACCTGGCTAAGGAAAAGAACCAATCGGGAGAATAAAACGGTTGATATTGATGATAATTCATATTTGATGGTTACCGATAAAACTCCTGAAACCAATTTGATTCAAAAAGAAATTATACAGAATCTAAATATAGCCTTGGCAAAACTGCCATTTGAAGATAAAGAAATAATCAGTCTTCAGCATTTTCGTGGGATGTCTTATGACGAAATTGCCAGGCTTCTAAATATACCTCGGGGAACTGTAATGTCACGTTTATATTATGCACGAAAAAAGTTAGCCCGTTTATTAATGGAGGATTCTAATGAATGAGAATATCCATGAGATGTTAGCGGGATATGTCGATGGGGAACTTTCCGAAGTAGAAAGGCATACTTTCGAAGAGGAATTGAATCGCAATCCCAGATTACAAGCGGAGCTTAAGGAGTTCACGAAACTAAAGGAGGTAACCGGGTTGGTGAAATACGCTGATTTACCAGAAGAAGTTTGGGAATCTTACTGGCAATCACTATACCGAAAGACAGAACGTGGGGTCGGATGGGTTTTTTATTCTATCGGGGCTATTGTTTTGGTATGCTATGGCTTGTATGAATTATTCTCAAATCTTTTTGTCAATCAGGAAGTACCTATATTAGTAAAATTAGGTATTTCTGCATTGGTTGTTGGAA
>QNAD01000364.1 GCA_003641345.1 Candidatus Zixiibacteriota bacterium
AACACAAATAGCAGAATCGCAAATTCCGGAAACCGATTTATTTTCTTCGGGGACAGAGAATCCAAACAGCGATTTTGTTATCAATACTATTATCCGGCAATATCAATTACAATCACAGATTATTGATAATGTTGTTACCCATAAATATTTTTGCAGCAACAAGAAAGTAATTAATAATTAATAGTTTACAATTAACAATGAAAAATAATTTATTATGAAGACAAAAAAAATTTTACTGATTGTGTTAGCTGTATCGTTTTCGGTATTGAGTTTTTCACGCACCGAAGAAAAAAAGGAAGTTACCAAGGAATACGACAAAACCGCTCAGGTTAACAAGCAAACCACCTTGGAAATTCACAACAAATACGGGAAAATTGATGTGAAAAACTGGGAAAAGAACGAAGTCCAAATCCATGTTACCGTGAAAGTTACGGGCAACAAGATTAAAGATGCACAGAGTTATTTCGACCGGACACACATTGTCTTTAAAGACTCTGTTGGCTTGGTATATGCCAAAACCACGATTGACAAAGAAAAATCATTTTTTAACTGGTTTGAGCAGATAGAAAAAGGCAGTTTTGAAGTAAACTACGAGATTTTTGCTCCCGTATATATAAAGTTAAACTTACATAATAAATACGGCGATATTTTTCTGAATGAGGTACACGGATACACACAAATCTTTTTGAAATACGGTAGTCTTAATGCCAACAATCTGTTTTTCCCTGCCGAAAAACCACTTAGTACCATCAATATTAAATATGGAAACGCTACAATTGACAATGGCAGAAAACTAGTTTTAAACACAAAATATTCCAATATTGAGATTCAAAAAGTCACTGCTCTGATAGCAATCAGTAAGTATTGTAATTACAAAATAAGAACCGTTTCGTTTGCCGTATGCGACTCAAAATATGACAATTACAAAATTGCAAATATCAAAAGCTTAAAATTTACGGGTGCCTACGAAACGCTAAAAATTGACACGCTGAGTTTCGGGTTAAATCTCGACATGGATTACGGCTCTGCTACGGTGTTACATCTTTTGTCAACAACCAAGTCGGTAGCTGTAGAATCCGACTATACCAATATAAAATTAAATGTCTCACGAAAAATGAGTTTTACGCTCGACGGCAATTTTGATTATACCGATTTTTCTTCGCCATATGGGTTTTCAACCTTTTGGACTAAAATAGACGATCAACAAACCAAAACAAAAGGTTTTTGCGGACAAAAAGATGCGGAGAGCCACTTTTCATTCGATTGTGATTACGGCGATGTGAAAATTAAAAATTTTGATTAGTAACCTAAGCCAGAGATGCTATCTTTTGAGAAGATGGCATCTTTAGTTTATCTCCAGATTTTGTAGGAATATTTTTTCGTGTATATTTGTTCAAAATCCACGATGATGAAACAATTATTTTTACTACTGTTTTCCGTGCTAACTATTGCGGCATTTCCGCAAAACATGGACTATGCCCATTATGTGCTGAACAATCTCGGATCTGAAGATTTTAAAGGCAGAGGATTTGTCGGCGGCGGCGACAAAACAGCTGCCGGATTTATTAAATCCCAATTGGATAGTCTGGGGGTAAAACCGGTAGGAAAATCTTATTTTCAGCCATTTACACTGACTGTAAACACTTTCCCCGAAAAGATATTTTTGTCTGTTGACGGAAAAGAGTTGATTCCCGGAAAAGATTTTTTATTGGATATGCACTCCGGGTCGGCAGACGGTAAGTTTCCGGTAAAAACGGTTACCTTGTCGGAACTAAAATCCGGTATTCCGAAAAATCTGAAAAAGTCGTTTGTCCTCTTACAAAACGACACACAAGATAAAGATGCCGCAAAAACAATCCGTTCCATTGTATATGCCAACTTGCTGAATGCTGCCGGTTATCTCTTGCCGGAAGACAAACTCGTCAATGAACCTGCCACGGAAGTGTTTAAGCATGTGGTAATTAAAGTCAAAAGCAATGTTATTGATTCCTTGCCGAAAGTGATAAAGATTACTGCTAAAAATAAGTTTCTGAAAAATTACCAGACTCAAAATGTGTTTGGTTATATCCAAGGGAAAACCGATAGTTTCATTGTTTTTTCCGCACATTACGACCATTTGGGAAAACTTGGAGAAAGAGCAACCTTTTATGGAGCCAACGACAATGGCTCCGGGGTAACAATGTTACTGAATCTGGCAAATTATTTTACTCACCATTCACCGCATTACAGTATCTTATTTATGTTTTTCTCCGGCGAAGAAGAGGGATTATTGGGGTCATTTTATGCAGCACAACATCCGGTGGTTGACCTGAAAAAAATAAAATTTCTGTTTAACCTTGATATGGTGGGAACCGGACAAGAAGGTATCCAGATTGTAAACAGCACCGTATTCAAACGCGAAACAAGTATCTTGCAGGAAATCAACGACAAGAATCACTATCTGGTTAAAATAAAATTACGCGGTCCTGCTGCCAATAGCGACCATTATCCGTTTTACGACAAAGGTGTGCCTTCCTTTTTTATTTATACCCTTGGCGGAAGTAAGCAGTATCACAATATTTACGACAAACCCGATCAGTTAAGTTTGTTTGCTTTTCCGAATTTGGTGAAATTGTTAATTGGTTTTGAAAAGCAATACCAATAGTGTTTCCAATATTTGTTTTTCCCTCAGAATTTGGAGTTAATTGGTAAAATTTCTCGATTTTTTATTTATTTTATCCTGACTTTCTGTGAGGTAAATCTTATATCGAACTCAGATTATTATTTTTAGATAAAAATATTTGCTTGAAATAAATAAGTATAAATAATGTTCCGAAAACACCTGCAATAGCATAAAAATAATCGAATGTAGCACCACTAATTGCAACTGAAAGTCCTGTAAAAATTGCATTTAAACTAACAAGAATAAATAATGGTTTATTAACTTTTGGAATACTTCCTATAAATATAC
>QNAD01000365.1 GCA_003641345.1 Candidatus Zixiibacteriota bacterium
GAAGCGGTAAAAGCTTTACATGCACAAATGGAAGAAATAAAACGTCAGATGAAAGCTAAAAACGAGCTTAACAATATTGTTGGTATAGGGCTTACAGCTCCGGATATTATTCTTACCGGTACAAAAGGTGATACAATTGCGCTTTCTTCTTTGAGAGGGAAATATGTTTTACTGGATTTTTGGGCTTCGTGGTGTCGTCCTTGTCGTGCTGAAAATCCGAATGTAGTTGCCAACTATAAAAAATATCATGATAAGGGATTTGAAATTTTTCAAGTTTCTTTAGATAAATCAAAAAATGCATGGGCAAAAGCCATTAAAGACGATGGGTTGGGAAGTTGGTATCATGTCAGTGACCTGCAACAGTGGAACTCTGCTCCGGCAAAGTTATACGGTGTGCGTGCGATCCCTTCAAATTTTTTGTTGGATAAAGAAGGAAAAGTTATTGGTAAAAATTTGCGTGGCGAAGCTTTAGGATCCAAATTACAAGAAATTTTCGGAAAATAAAAAACTTCAAATTCTGATGTCGAATTCAGGTTATTAGGAGGGAATATTTTCCAAGAGTCCTATTTCAAGAATTTTTTTAATGCCTTCTTCAAGTGAAATAAGTTGATTCTTTAGCAATGGTCTCATTTTATTGATATCCGGCAACCGGCGGGTCATGTCACCTTCGCTCAGTGGTGGAAGAAATACAATCTTTGATTTTGAATCGGTAAGTTTCAAAACAATCTTTGCCAAATCAATAATCGGAATCTCATTGTCGTTACCAATATTTACAACATCATTGACAATAAGCCGTTCTTTAAAAATTGCCAAAGTAGCCCTAATATTATCGTCAATATAACAGAATGTACGGGTTTGGCTACCGTCACCGTAAATGGTAATATCTTGATTATTAAGTGCTGCATACAGGAACTTGGAAATAACAAAATTCTTACTTTGCTTGGGTCCGTAGGTGTTAAAGAAACGCAAAATGGTAAATTCCAATCCATATTTTTGATGATAAGAACGCAAAAATGCTTCACCTACATTTTTTACAATGGCATAGGGCAGACGAGAATTTAGGGGGGTGGTTTTTTCGTTTTGCGGAAATTCTACCGGCTCTCCGTAAACCTCTGATGATGAGGAAAAATAAATTCTTTTTACGGCAGTATTTTTAGCTGTTTCCAAAATATTTTTAAATCCGTCAATATCACGCAATACACCAATAGGGTCATTCAGGGTTTTTAATACGCCAACCATTGCCGCATAATGAAAAATGTAATCAAACTGGAAACTGGTCATTATGCTTGTAATTTCATCGCGGTAATTAACATCTGCTTCAATGTATTTCCAATTGGTAAAATCAGCTGATGGTAATTTTCGCTTGTCACCGGTTAGTAAATTATCGGCTATTACTACATAATTTTCAGGATCTTTTATCAATTCGTCGGCAAGTGAACTGCCGATAAATCCGGCACCACCTGTTATTAATATTTTTCGCATAAATAGTAAATATCTTGCAAAATTACAATTTTTGACTGGTGGCTGCTAAAAAAAAATGGTAAAACTTTAGTTTTATTATTCAAACTTAATGGAATCGGTGACAGATGAAAATCCGGCAAAAATACCGTAACCGTTTTTGATGTTATTGTAAACTTGCACGGGCTCCGAGAAAAAATTGTTGTGGGCATTTTCGTACATTGCCAATGATTTTTTGTACAAATAAGCATCATGGCTCAAGGAACTTAAGACAAAGAAATAGGTTTTCCCGTTTGTGAAATTCCAATCTTCAACCTCCGTAATAAAAGAGAATGATTTACCATTAAAATATTTATCTGAAAATATCAGTCCTTCGCTTGAATAGGTTTCTACAAAAGCATTCCCGCCTTCTTTTTGGTCAAAATAAATATTATCTTTTAAAGTGTCGCCATAGTAATTATCAATACTGTAAGAATAGCCCGAAAATAAATAATAGTTTTCTGACGATACAGGATCATTAAAGTTTACGGTTAAATCAAAGGTGCAATTACCGTAAGATTCACCTGAATAATCATCGTAATAAGTAGAAGAATCTTTGACAATATAAGATAATTGGCTGATTGAAACAGGTGCCGGTAGCATATCTTCGGCTTCCAAATGGTTGTAGCCTTGGTGATAAACCTTGATGGCGTAGGTTTTGCCTAGGACAGGTGTTTTATTTGAGAAATACCATTCATTTGGTTTTTGCTCTGTAATGGTATCTATCAAAATGTTATCTTCGTATAAATAGATGGTAGCATCTGTAAGATTTTTTAAATCTGCATTATCTAAAACAGATAAGCTGCGACTGACTTGAAATTCAAAATTTTCTCCGGATGTAAACATTGCATTGACAACTAATTCAGGGTCTTTTATAGGAAAATCTACGATATCTTCCGTTTTCTCACAAGCAGAAAAAAACAAAATAATTAGCAAAAAATAAAACAGTATTTTTCTCATAATCAAAACTTAAATGTAAAGCTAACAGATGGAATAATAGGAAACAAACTAACGCGTTTTAAAACACGATTGCCACGATTGTCGTAACTGAAATAATAATAAAATGGATTTCGTCGGCTATATACATTATATGCACCGAAATTCCAAATGCGGATGCCGTATTTTACGGGTTTATGATTGCTAAAACCAATGTCTAAACGATGATATGCTGCCATTCTGAAATCGTTCTTTTTTTCAAAGTACTCCACTTCATTACTGTAATAATAGCCGTAATAGTCAGAAGGTTGTTGATAAGATAGATACCTAATGACAGGGAGTGTAAGTGCATTACCGGTACCGTAAACCCATGTAGAGGAAATGTTCCAGAATTTATTAATTTTGTAAGCCATCACAATAGAAATGTCGTGTCGGCGGTCATATTTATAGGGAAATGATTCCCCAAAATTCAAATTCTCAAATTGACGAAATGTCCATGATAGTGTATAGCCA
>QNAD01000366.1 GCA_003641345.1 Candidatus Zixiibacteriota bacterium
AAATAGGTGTTGAAATTCAGACCAACGCTATTTATGAGTATGCAATTACTGCCGCACAGGATGCTTTTACAGCTACTGCAACTGCTAACCTTGATGATGACGCAACGGATGATGTTTGGACTATCACCGATGCCGGTGTATTGACAAATACAACTAACGATGTTACTGCCTAAGTTTAGTTATTGGGTTTAGTATAAAAAACGCCCCGTTTTGGGGCGTTTTTTTTTGATAAAGTAATTTGCTTATTTTTGGTTTCAATTCAAAAATTAATTATTTGTTGTTGAAAGAGAATTTGTGATTTTGCAAATTTAATTATGCGAAATATAAATATAATTTTTATTATTTTTCTATTATTGACTGGATCAATTAAATCCGAGCAAAATCCAAAAGACGCTCCAGAGGTTTTTGGACTAAATCATCTAACTGGATATTTGGGGTTGACTCTGGATGATATTTCATTTCGGCAGGATTATACCGATGTTGATTCATTCAGGCTTCAGGTAATAGCTGACCTTATGAATAAGCCATTGGATATGCCGGATTATGTCTATTCTTTAAAAAATGCATATATAAAAACTCAACCGGAAATTATTGCAGGTATTTTATTTCAGGATTTAGCCAGAATAAATCAGTCGGAACGAATGAGAGCATACCAGGCTAATACCGATGAAATAAAGCAGAAATATAATCTCTATTTAACAGATTTTAATGTAAACCAGCTATTGAGCCGTGCCGCTGTTTATCTTGATATTGTGATTCCAAAATCTCTTGAAATGTCTTTAGCAAGGTTAAATAAAAAACAGAAAAAATTCTTAAAAAATGAATTTAAGGAACTGCTGACAATCAGAGAGCAAGAAGAGTTTTATTCACCTGATGAAATTGACTCAGTTGACCAGACAGAAACTTCCTATGGAGAACAGTTTGCTGAATTCGGTTTAAATATTGACAAAGATCCGCTTATCTCTGCCGGAATTGATTGTCTGAGAGAGATGATTCTTGAAGCAAAGAATTTAAAAACACAATTAGACCAAAAGAATATTACAATCGAGCAAATTTTTAAGAATGCCGCTTATATTCCGGAAAATGCCGATGAATCATTTTATCTTGGCAGGCAGTCGGGCTGGAAAATTGGCGGAGCAGGTACAGACTATTACAACGGAGAATATGAATTTATTCTTGATTTTGGTGGCGATGATTTTTATGACCTAAAATATGACCCGGACAACCCGCATGGAACTATAATTATTGATTTAAGCGGCAATGATGTTTATCGTGGGCAGTCCGATTTTGTGTTAGGTTCAGGATGTTTTTCGGCAGGGATTCTTTTGGATTTTGAGGGCGATGATATTTATGAAGCAAACTCTTTTTCTCTTGGGTCTGCTTATTTTGGCTTTGGTGTCCTCTATGATAAGCAAGGGGATGACAGTTATAACGGAGATACATTTGTTCAGGGTGCCGGATGTTTTGGATTGGGTCTGCTTATTGATGAAAATGGACGGGACCGTTATACTGCCGCCAATTCCGCTCAAGGATATGCTTTTGTAGAGGGGGCAGGAATCTTATATGACTTGACTGGTAATGATTATTATTATATTGGAGGGAAATATAAAGATATTCTCAGATACAAAGATCATTATTACTCATTCGGGCAGGGTTTTTCAATTGGCTTTAGACCAATTTTTTCCGGAGGCATTGGAGCTTTGTTAGATTTTGAAGGTAATGATAATTACATAACAGATATTTTTGCTCAGGCTTCCAGTTACTGGTGGTCATTAGGGATTTTATATGACAAGAATGGCAACGATTCTTACCAGTCATTTCAATATGCTCAGGGAGCCGGTACTCATATGAGTCTTGGGATATTGGTTGATGAATTTGGCAATGATGTTTATTTTTCCAAAGGAGTTTCACAAGGTTGTGGGCATGATTACTCCTGTGGTTTTCTCCTTGATAAAAACGGCGATGACACTTATACCGCCTATGATCTCTCGCAGGCGGCAGGTTCAGCTAATGGAGTAGGGATTATGATTGATAACAATGGCGATGATAGGTATTTCATTCATAACCGTAAAAATACTCATGGCTATGGAAACCCGAGAAGAGAGTTTGGCTCTATCGGACTTTTTATAGACCTTAACGGAACAGATCAATATACCGGATATGGACAGGATAATTTCTATTGGCGAACTGATTCAAAATGGGGTGGTGGTTTTGATATTGAGTATATTCGCAAAGATTCTGCCGGAGTAAGCAAATGAAATTGATGAATTTGATTAAGCTAAATTTGATTATTTTTTTGTTAATTTTTTCATCGGCAACAGCTGATATGCTTACCGATAAAATTGATTCTTTATTTGTATATGCATCATCGGGAGAAATTCAATATCGTGATTTAGTTCAACCGGCAATTGACTCTATAGCAATTATAGGGGTGGGGGCTGTTCCGCATCTAATTAATAAATTTTCAACCAAGTCGGCACGCGAGAGATTAACAATTATAAATATTCTAAAAAAAATTGGCGTACCTGCTGTACCGTATCTTACTACAGCTTTAAATCGTCCTGAGGATATAGTAGTAGCACGAATTTGTTGGTCTTTAGGAAGTATTGCCGATTCCTCTGCTTTGGAGCCTTTAATTAATGTTGCTGCTCATAAGAGTTGGTGGGTAAGGGAAAAAGCCGTTGATGCATTAGGTAAAATAAAAAGTATGCAGGCATCAAGTGTAATAATCAATATGCTAAACGATGATATTGGCCAGGTAAGAAAAGCGGCGGTGGTTGCGTCGGGACGAATAAAAATTAATGATGCCATTCCGTCATTGGTACATGCTCTTGGTGATTCATTTTATGGTGCTCGTATGTCAGCAGTTGAAGTTCTTGTTTTATTGGATACAGTTTTGGTTTTACAAACAATTCAAGATTCAATAAAATCCACCAATGA
>QNAD01000367.1 GCA_003641345.1 Candidatus Zixiibacteriota bacterium
GAGGAAAAGAACTTGCCAAAACTCTACAAACAAATTTCTTCGGCGAAATTCCTCTTGAAAAAAGTATTCGCGAAGGTGCCGATAACGGAAAACCGGTCGCATCGCAAGGTGACGATAAATATATTAAACTATTTGAATCTATAGTTGAAAAAATTGACCAATTGAATAATTGATAACTTCTAAAGGTTAATAAAATATCCAAATAAAAAAAGCCGGTTAAAACCGGCTTTTTTATTATTTAACTACAATTTTACAGTTGGAAAAGATATTGAAGTTTCATAAAGAATTGTCTTGAGGTCAATTTATTATGGCTATACTGTGTTTCATTGGGGTGAGCTATTCGATTTCCATCACGATTAAGATCATCAAACTTCTCTAAATGATTTGACGAACCTAAGTAAAAGAGTGTAAACGGAGTGATTTTATATGTTATAAGCGGATCAAAATCCCATTCTTTTCCAAAATCATCATACTGTACCAATAATCTGGCCGATAATTTTCTATTATACTGATAACTTATTCTTGATCCATAAACAAAACCATTAAATATTTCTCCACCTGTTTCGAGGCTATCACTTTTAACGTGAGAAATCCAAGTTTCATAATACACTCTATCAAACAAATTTAGATCAATCCATAGCTCGGCTTGAGTTTGTCTTCCAACAGTATTGTAGCCATAAGCTATCAGATTACCATAAATTAAAGAAGCACCAACGGTTAATAACTCTGACGGTGAAGTGTTAAAACGAATATAATGTCTCCAAAGATTGTCATAATAGGTACCGGCAAAATCTTCATTCCGCGTCATATATTGATAAAGAAAACTTAATTGATTAAATCGGGTTGACACCCACGTACTTGCATAGATAGCTTCATATTTTTTATCACCATCAGTATTCCAAATTTGAATAGGATTTAATTCAAAATCAAAACTCTCAATCAAACCTTTTGGAATTCTATGAACATACTCAAAATACATTCTAAAATCTCTTCGACCATTACGAGTTATCCATCCGTTATCAGCACGAAATGTTGGACTATATTCAGATACAGTACTACTCATCACAAAATTACTGCTTACATAACTTAATTTTGCGTAGGTTGCATAGCCATCAAATGATTCACTATTAAAAGCTGTTGTATAGGTACTATCGTCAAAATATTCATCGCCTACTCCGTCCGCCAGATCATTTGATGAATCTGGTTCTTTTGTATAACTACCTACTATTTGAGCTCTGAGAGTAAGTTGCTTTGAAATACTAAAAGTTGCATCAGTTCCATAAGTTGAATTACTTCCTTTATAATCTTCATCCCAATGTCTATCAGTAAATAGCAATCCTACTTGAGATCCAGAACCGAGTGTTTTTCTAACACGTAAAATATTTGAAAAACTTTTGCCGCCTTCTATAAGCCCGGAGCTTGTTTCTTCAAAGGGTATAATAAAAGGACTTTTTTTATCATGAGCCCCTAAATAACTAATTGAATAACTTCCCAGACGAGCTGTTAGCTTTGCCGCATAATCTGGGATATTAATTGAGCGGGTATATACAAGATTTAACCGAGTTCTATATAAATCACTTCCCTCTTGAAAAAATGGCCTCTTTTCGGGATACGATAATGCTGTAGCGGAATTAACATCAATTTGATAGCGATCTGTTTCAACATTACTAAAATCAGGATTTATGGTAGCATCAAAAGTTACGTTTGATGAAATCGAATATTTCCCAGATAATGAGAGTTTTGCTTCAGGATCATCATTATTAAAAGTTAAAGTACTGTCATTATTTATTAATAACGCACTGGCTCTGGTACTGGTCAATGCCGGTATTATTTCAATCCCTTTTCCGGGTTTTACATTTTTAATCCCTTTTATATAACCCCAGTTCCGTAACCAATTTGATTCATTGCGATCATTGGCCGCCCAAGTAATATTGTAATGAACGTCTCGATAATGATGACGCCAGAACTGCATCCGCCAGACTTGTTCTTCAACATTCGGAAACCTGAGACTTGTAAATGGAATAGCAAGTTCTACTTGATACCCGGAATCAGTTACTTGACCGGCTGATTCAAAGACCAAATCAAACATGCCGTCTCCACCAAAACCATCACTCCAGAGCCCATCCGCCTGTACTCCAAAAGAGTTCACGTTTATTGTATAAGCCCAGGTAGCATCTCCATAAGTATCAAAAAAGAATCCAATATTATCTCCACCTATTCTATCTCTGGCACTTAAAGTAGATCTAATTTCTTCTGGATTATCATAGCATATCGCTGATAAAAATAGATGCGTTTCATTATAAGTTATAAAAGCTCTTGTTTTTACTATTGGTTTTATATTATCTCCCGGGCTATTTTCATGAAAATGATTTGCCTCGGCAGCACCTTGCCAACCACGATCTTTTAAAAACCCGTCAATTTTTATCTTTCCGTTAGTTTTAGTTACTTGTAACTCCGGATGAAAAACAGGCGTGTATTCTTCACTCGCAGAAATTGAGCTAACAACTATAAATAATAATATTATAATTGTCAATTTTGGACATAACTTCTTATACGTGATCATCGGCAAAATTCCTTTTAAAAAAACTGTTCAAAATAGTTAATAATTATCTAATAAAATTCGAACTTATAATTACTTACTACGCTGATATTTTAAATATGTTTCTCACCATTGTGGATTTGCTGGTTTGTTTTATTATTTAATGAAGTTGATATCATTCCCTAATTTTAATATTGAAATATATTTTAATTCTCTTTACAATACATATTTCCTGAAAAATAATTTATGGTTGCACCGGTACAAATCCTCGATGTCGAGGAAAAGAACTTGCCAAAACTCTACAAACAAATTTCTTCGGCGAAATTCCTCTTGAAAAAAGTATTCGCGAAGGTGCCGATAACGGAAAACCGGTCGCATCGCAAGGTGACGATAAATATA
>QNAD01000368.1 GCA_003641345.1 Candidatus Zixiibacteriota bacterium
TACCCGAAAACTCTGAAACCTTGAATGATTCTCCTATTCCTTCTGAAAATAATGGGGAGTAAGGCAGAATATTGAAGTGCCTAAAGTACTTAAAGTTTGGAGTGACTAAAGTTAAAATCAGCATTCTGTGTTCGAGATTCAATGTTTTTGTTAATAATTAGCTCCCAAGTCAAAGACTTGCGGGAGTTAGAATTATCTTACAAGATTGTAAGTTATAGCAGATACATAATCTCTGTTCGTTACCTGCAAAATCTTTAACTGTTTTCGGCTTTCCGTATTAGTTCATCACCTTGTTGTTTGGCAGTATTCACAATGCCGTCGGCTTCTTGTTTGGCTTTATTTTCAATGTCATTTGCTTTTTTATTGGCTGTATTCTCTGTCTGTTTGGCTTTTTTCTCGGCTTCAGCTTTTATTTTTTTTGCCGATTCCTTTGCCAATTTCTTTTTCAAGGGATTGTTACCGGCTTTCTTAATCAAATCATCAGCTTGTTTATTAGCTTCACTACGAATCTTTGCTGCAGCATTTTTCCCCTCGTTACGGATTTTTTCCGCTGTCTGATGGGCGGTTTTCTTCACCTGATCGGCGCGTTTCTGTGCCTCGGCAAGCAGTTGTGCCGCTTTGGCTTTGGCTTCGTCAATAGCTTTCTGTTTTGCCTTATCTATTTCTTCGTTTACTTTCTCTTTGATTTGGTCTTTTACGGCATCAACCACCGAGCCGGTTTGGTCACCCAAGACCACTCTGATATCCGCTTTATCAATGGTGCCGCCTACCAATACTTTGAAGTCAATATTGTCGCCGATATCGGCATTAATACCTTGACTTTGTAATTTTGAGGATACAGCATTCATAACCGATCCTATTTGCGAACCAAATTCATCTTTTGGTACCGACCAGTTCATCTTATAGTCCAAAGCTCCTTCAACACTTTGCTTACCTTCCGTATGTGCGGTAGATTTTCCCACCGCAAAATCAAAAGGGTCAAACGACACATTTCCATCCTTTATCTTGATACTCAAGTTTGTATCTTTTGGTTTGAACTCCGAAAATTTTTTGGTACCAAAAAAACTATCCATCAAACTAAATATCTTTGCTCCTTTGATAACCAAATTTTTAGTTTGAATATTCCCAAATCCATTGATGGTTTTCATGTCCGGTTCCATATTTTGTTTCAAGAGCATGGAAAGTGTCATTTTACCTGAAATTTTTCCTGTAGATTTTTTTAAAATAGGTGCTAGCTCCTGAATAGTGTTAAAGGCAGCATAAGTCTTTGGTAAATCGATATCAGTCAGGTTCATCTCGTAATCCATACTTGGTTTTGATATATCTTTGGTGCTGTATTTTCCGCTCATGGCAATGGTACCGTCAAGTGCCTGCATAGACAATTCCTGCATAATAATTTCGCCACCGCAAATAATCAGGATGCCTTTGAAATCGGTAATATCCAAGTCGTCATAGTGTAATTTACCTATTCCGGAATTCAAGGTAAAGTTAATATTCTTGGGTACTTCAACTACCGACAGTTCTTCGCCGGAAGAAACGGTATCACTTGCTGTTGTTTCTGCAGTTGCCGTTTCGTCATCGGTCATCCACTCGTTAACATCAAAATATCCGGCATTAAAATTAAACTTGCCCGTAAGCGTGTCGTCATTAAAATAATATTGTAACAAATTGTCAATTCGTCCGTCGGCATGCAAATCGCTTTTGCCCACTTTGGCATCAAAGTTTTTCAATGCAACAAACTGTGGCGAAAAAGCCAACAGCATATCATTAATAGTAGTTCCGGGCATATCGACACTTTTGTAAACCATATTTTGAATACCCAAATTACCATCTGCCTGAAAATCTTCATACCGCTCTTCTTCAAGTACCGACATATTTCCTTTCATGCTTAAATCGGCAGTGATAATTCCGTTGAGTTCCATGCTGTCCAGCGGCATAATGTCTTTTACGGAACCCAAATCCAACTTGCCTTTCACAAACGCATCAATATACGGGTCAACCAGTAGATTTTTTGAGATTAGCTTGGCATCTACGGGGTTGCCTGCCATTTCCAAATGAAATTTTTTCAGATTGACTACCGTTTTGTTGATGTCGGCAGAGTCCAGATTTTTTACATTTAAATTCATTGCCACATTTTTTACGGCTTTGGGTAAGTCGGGATATTGAAACGAACCATTATTTATTGCCAGATTGATATCATATCCGGGCATCAAACTATCGTTGTAAATACCTTTTAGTTTTCCGTCAAAAGAAAATGTTCCTGAAGCTTTTAGTCCGGCAAAATCGTTCATATACAAGGCAGGAATCAGTGACAATAATTGTTTGAAAGGACTGTCTTTTATGCTGAAACTTAAATCCATTGAGATATCATCGGTAGGCATTGCCACCTCACCATCGAAAGAAAGCGGAAGGTCGTTAATCGTAAATTTGTTATCTTCAAATGTATAAATCCACTTATCCATATCGGCAGCAATTTTAGCATCCATTGTAACATTTGCCTTGGTCAAATAATCAACACCTTCATAAGAAAATCCGGTTTCTTTGATTATCGAAGAAATTTCCAATGTTGTTTTTGCCAACGACATATCACCTTTCAGCGTCAAATCCATATGTTTAAGTGTTGTAGAAACGCCTAAATCATCATCGCGGTAGCTGATAGTAGCATCAGTTATCTGCAAGCGTTTTAGTGCCAAATTAAAATTAGAAGCGGCAGTATCTTCGGGCATTTCTTCCTCCACGGTAACTGTAGTATCTTCGGGAGCAATATCCCAATTGGCAGTGCCATCTTTTAATGCAATGGCATGAATCACGGGTTGGTTCAGCTCAATGGCACGCACCTTTATATTATCACCCATTACACTCATCAAATCTACTACCAACGACATTTTATTGATATATGCCAGCGTATCACCTGCAAAAGTATCAATACCAA
>QNAD01000369.1 GCA_003641345.1 Candidatus Zixiibacteriota bacterium
ATTTTGTCCATTAAGCCTAAAGTTGCATTTGCTAGTTGAATCTACCCTTTCCGTTCAAAACGAAACAAAGCTGTCCAGGCCACAAGATAAGCTCCGAAATGGAACTTTTTTTATGGTATTTTTTCCACAGAATCCGCTTTCACTTCAAATCCTTTTTTTGAAAATTTCACAACAACAGGAATCATTTTATCTACATAAAAAAATCGTCCCGATCCCATCACATCATAATGAATAAATGAGAACTGTGTAAACTGCAATTTTTTGTTTTTCAATGATTGTTGTTTCCGAATTTGCTGCCAGTTATTTTTTTGTAATTTATTTAATGTTTCCAAAATCCTGCTACCTATTTCACCAAAAATCAATTCATCTTCTGTGGGGTGATACTCTTTTTCGTTTCCGCCAAGCAACGGATTGCCTTCTACCCACTCCCCTTTGTTTTTCTTGGTAGATTTCTGATATTGCTTAAAAAGCTTCATTAGTTTTTTAAGATTCTCCTGTTTGGCAGCAGGCAATTCATCAATCTTGTCGACAATTTGCGGCATAAAATCGGTAACCCTATCGGGTGTAGTCTTCGGCTGATAATCGGAAAATGTTGACTGCGGCGATTCATATAGCGTAATTCTTTTAAAAAATTTCGTCAGAAAATCGTAAGTCGTTTGGTCAAAGGAATCCTGTTTTTCCATTAAAGTTCTGAGCTGAGTTCGAAAATCCTCAAACTTTCCCGCAGTAACATTGTCAGTCAACTGAGCAGAAAACAAATCAATTACCTGGTCCTGTATTTTGAAAAACGCCGGAGGCAAGTCTGCATCTCCGCCACTAAGCCAAGTCTGTATTACTTTTCCCATATCTGGAATCACTGACAACAAAATCATTTTATGTGGAAACAATTTCTTGATGTTTTGATAATCAATCGGTGTACTGCCTTGTTTGGCAACTTGCAAATCGACATACTGAGGAAATGTCTGTTGTTTAATTACCTGAATACCATTATTAATTGTGTAATTATCGCGTATCTCCACAGGTTTATTATTTTTCTCAACATCAAGAATTTTTAAGACTTCTTCAATGTACGGTTCAAGTGTTTTCGACTTCGGCATTACCGGCTCCTGTAATGCTTCCTCGTAAATTACGGCAAATTCATTAACCGTCAAAAAAACAGCATTTCGTACAAAGGGAAACAAAAACCTATCGTCATCTTTTGAAGCATGAATATCCTGTCGCGGAATAAGAATATATCCCTTTAATTTAATGCCTGTTTCTTTTCCGTATAAACTAATGTGATAAATAGTAGTTTTAGGGTCACTTAAATGGATTTCAGTTGTCGTTTCCGTAAAAACTTTTACGACAATACCCTCACTGCCCGACGAAACATTCAGTAATTTTACAGCTAACGAAATAATATTCAACCAAGCAAGATAATTCACAACCATAACTTTAAAATTTATTCAAACTTACAGTTTTTTTTCGAGTCCAAACTCATAAAGGTTAAAACTAACTCTCCATAAAACGGGCAACCGTATGCCATAAAACCACGCCGGCACTTACCGAAATATTCAGCGAATGTTTGTGTCCCCACTGCGGAATCTCAATACAAAAATCACACGCATCTACCACTTCCTGACTAACACCTTTTACCTCGTGACCAAAGACAAAAGCATATTTTGATTCTTTCTGCGGCAGGAAATCCTGCAAAAACACTTTTTTCTCCACCTGCTCAATACCAATAATCGTAAAACCATCATCTTTCAGTTGCTTTATCGCATCCATCGTATTTTCTGCATATTCCCAGTCCACGGAATCCGTAGCTCCCAGAGCGGTTTTGTATATTTCCTTATTCGGTGGTACTGCCGTCAGTCCGCACAAAAAGATTTTTTCAACCAGAAAAGCATCACTTGAACGAAAAATTGATCCTACATTTAGTGCACTCCTGATGTTATCGAGCACAATCACAATTGGATTTTTTTCAGCTTGTTTGTATTCAACAGCGGTTTTCCGTCCTAATTCTTCGTTTAATAATTTTCTGTTCATTGTTTCAATAAAAAATCAAAAATACACGATTGCTTGATAATGGATATGGAATTTTTCCTAAAACTTATCAAAAACGGATAAGTTTTACTGAATATTAGGACTTTTCTTTGTGATATAAATTACAATTTTATGGTTGTCCCAATGTTCGGCAAGAATCAATCAAACACAATAAATCCAGACGAAGTATATCGTTACATCATTCAAAATATCGGTTTTGAACTACCATTTGAAATGTGGCTTCAAATTGATTCTGCTTTTTCTGAAATATGGAATAACAAAATAGGAATTGGTGGATATTTTTATTGGGATGAATTTCCTAAAATGATGCAAAAATCTTTATTCGAACAAAAAATTCTCATTTCTAATGATATTGTAACAAAAGTAACATTCTTAATATTAAAATATATCGAAAAAAATAATGGATTTTTAAACTAATTCTTTTATGAAAGTAAAATATAAAAAATTTCTTTTTGATACCTCTACATTATATCTTGAAGCAGATGCACAATGGAAAAATTTTAAAGAACAACTTACAGATTGTGCTCAAGAGTTTTTTAATCAATATAACGAATATCCGTCCTCTCTTGTTGCAAATAATTCAACTTTAGAATCACTTGCACTACTCTACTATAATAGAGAAAGAGAAATTGCTCCCGATGTATATGCATTACCTGAAGTCAATAGTAATTGGGAAGAAATCAAACTGTCAATTGAAGGCGTTCGTTTAGATTTTATCGAATATAACGACATAAATGAAAATGTATTTTATTTAACCAATGTTTCGAAAAAAGATTGTAAATGTTGGCTATTTGAACGATTCGACAATGATATTTACTTATATGTAAACAACCTAAGGACAAACATTATAGACAGTAATACAAATGTTCTCTATCTGTCTG
>QNAD01000370.1 GCA_003641345.1 Candidatus Zixiibacteriota bacterium
CAATAACACCTTCCGAAGCAACGGCGGCTATCAAGTCAATTGACATTTCGCAAAGTGATGAAGGGAAAAAATTGCTATCGCATCTTTCAGCTATGACCAAAAAATTTGAAAATGGACTGGTCTCATTAGGGTACGAGACAATACCAAGTGAACATCCGGTAGTACCGCTTATGGTTCGGGATACTGAGAAAACCAGCAAATTGGTAAATTACCTCACAGAAAACGGAGTGCTTGCTACCGGCTTAAATTTTCCGATTGTCCCCAAAGGCGACCAACTTATCAGATTCCAGGTTTGTGCTGACCATACCGAATTTGATATAGATTCTGTTTTGAAAATATTGGAAGAATTCAAAAATCTTTAATTATAAATATTTCAGTGTCGTGTCACAATCCACCTTTGGTGAATAAAGACCCAACACAACTGAAAAATTGAGGGAAATAAGAAACCCATCTCTTTGTTGGAGATGGGCTACAAATAAAATTTTATCCAAATATTAAATTAATAATAATCTTATGAGGCTTTTTTACCTTTGTCGGAATGTTTGATTAGCTTGGCTTTTTTCCCATCTTTAATAGTTTTGGCAGTAATGACAACTTCGGCAATCTCCGGGTGCGACGGAATATCATACATAACATCAAGCATCGCTTTTTCAAAAATAGAACGCAAAGCTCTGGCGCCGGTTTTACGGGTTATGGCAATATCAACTGCTGCCTTTAAAGCTTCATCTTCGATTTTTAGTTTAACGCCATCCATCTCAAGAAGTCTTGCATACTGTTTACTTATGGCATTTTGGGGTTTAGTCAAGATGCTAAGCAGTGCTTTTTTATCCAAAGGCTGCAATGTTGCCGTGACCGGTAATCTTCCGACCATTTCCGGAATCAAACCGAATTCGATTAAATCAGTCGGAGTTACACTTTCCAGAATTTCAGGTGAGTTATGATCAATAAATTTTTTGTCAGCTTCAAAACCAACTGTTTTTTTACCAACCCTACGGGCGATTATTTTTTCCAATCCATCAAAGGCACCGCCGCAGATGAAAAGAATATTAGAGGTATTAATTTGTACAAAAGATTGTTCCGGATGTTTACGCCCGCCTTTTGGGGGGATATTGGCTATGGTACCTTCAAGAATTTTTAACAATCCTTGCTGTACTCCTTCGCCTGAAACATCACGGGTAATGGATGGATTACCATCACTTCGGGAGATTTTATCAATCTCATCAATATAGATTATGCCTCGTTCGGTTTTTTGCTGATTGAAATCAGAAGCATGATATAACCTAACGAGAATATTTTCGACATCTTCACCAACATACCCTGCCTCGGTCAACACCGTAGCGTCGGCAATAGTGAACGGGACTTTCAGAAATTTAGCCAGCGAACGAGCAATAAGAGTCTTGCCGGTTCCGGTAGGTCCTAAAAGAAGTATATTTGATTTTTCAAGTTCTACTTCTTCGTCTGTTTTTTTGCTGAACTGTGATTTAAGTTTGGCATTTATTCTTTTGTAATGGTTATAAACGGCTACAGAAACCATCTTTTTAGCATAGTCCTGCCCGATAACCCACTGGTCGAGGAAGTTTTTAATTTCTGCCGGAGCAGGGAGGTCTCTGATTTCTTCTGATTTCTCAGTAGTTGGAGCATTGTGAAGCAGGTCTCCGCAAAGTTCAACACACTCATTGCAAATAGAAGATTCGTGTCCCGAAAATAATTTCTTAACCTGTGAAGCAGGCTTGCCGCAGAAAGAACATCTTTGCGGCATTTGTGGATGTTGGTCTTCACTCATATAAATTATTTTTTCTCATCCCGAAGGTTATAAACTTTATCAATAATTCCGTAATCTTTTGCTTCTTCGGCAGACATAAAGAAATTGCGGTCTGTATCTGCTTCAATTTTTTCTATGTTCTGGCCGGTATGATGAACTAACAGTTCATTTAATTTCTTTTTGGTTCTGGTAAATTCTTCGGTCATTATAACAATATCCGAAATCTGTCCCTGAGTACCGGCTAACGGTTGGTGAATCATGATCCGACTATTGGGAAGTCCGGAGCGTTTGCCTTTGGTTCCTGCGGCTAATAGGAAAGCACCCATTGAGGCGGCAATACCCATACAGGTAGTTACAATATTTGGTTTAATAAACTGCATTGTGTCATAAATTGCCATACCGGCTGTAACCGAACCACCCGGTGAGTTAATATAGATATAAATATCTTTCTCTGGATCATCAGCTTCTAAAAAAAGCATCTGAGCTATAACCAGATTAGCGATACTGTCGTCGATAGGGGTCCCAATAAATATAATTCTGTCTTTTAATAATCGGGAAAAGATATCAAAGGCACGTTCGCCTCTTCCGGTCTGCTCGACAACCATCGGAACCAAATTATTGTAAATTTTGTTATCCATTTGTTTCATCTCTCCTTGTATGAATGCTATTTTTTCTTTTCAATAACCTTAGCTTTGCTACTGAGAAAATCGAGTATTTTTTCCTCCAGAATAGATTCTCTAATATCAGAAATTTTTCCGGATTTCTGAAGAGCATCTTTGGCTTGCTCCGGAGTCATTTTATAATTCTCGGCGAGTTTCATAATCAAATTTTCGGTATCTGACGGTAAAACTTCAATCTTTTCCTCGTTTGCCAGATGATGATATATCATATTCCATTGGAAAGTAGATTCACCAACAGCCCGATATTGATTACGGATTTCTTCTTCGTTGAATTCTTTTTCTTGTTTTTTGTAATCTTCAACTATTTTATTCAGATAATCATCTAAAATTGCCTGTGGAACAGGTATTTTATTGATTTTCACCATTTGACTGATTAAAGAGCTGTTTTTATATTTTTTAGTCTCTTCTTCTTTATGATTCTTAATATCCTCACGGATTTTAAGTTTCAATTCCAGAACAGTTTCACCCATTTTAAC
>QNAD01000371.1 GCA_003641345.1 Candidatus Zixiibacteriota bacterium
GGGGTCAATACCGGTATCGGTGAGTTTTCCGAAGTTGTTCTAAATGATGAACAAGTCAAAGATTTTCAGAAATATTTGGTGTATAATCATGCCGCCGGAATAGGTGACCCTGCACCGATTGAATATGTTCGGGGGGCGATGGCGGCACGAATCAATGTTCATGCACATGGCAATTCCGGCATCAGGCCTGTAATAACTCAAACTTTGGTGGCGATGCTCAACAAAGGCGTTACTCCTTATGTATGTCAAAAAGGTTCAGTGGGTGCCTGTGGTGATTTGGCACCGATGTCGCAAATTGCTTTATTGATGATGGGGGAGGGGCAGGCATATTACAAAAATGAATTGCTCGATGGCAAAGATGCTATGGAAAAAGCAGGAATTGAAACCCCAGGGTTAAAGGCACGCGATGGTTTAGGGATTATTAACGGTTCTAATGTTCTTACGGCGATGAGTGCAATTTTTATTTACGATGCAAGAAACTGGTTAAAACAGGCAGAAATTGCGGCGGCAATGTCATTGGAAGCATTAAAAGCGAATATGAAACCTTACACTAAAAAACTGCATGAGGTAAGAGGATTCAAAGGAGCTGTGCGTTCGGCGGAAGCTATTCAAAAACTAATTATCGGTGGCGATCTTGTCGAGGGTAAAATTCAGTGTAAAGTTCAGGATGCTTATTCAATGCGTTCTACTCCACAGGTAATTGGAGCCGCCCACGATGCACTTGAGTATGCACGTTCTCAAGTTGAAATAGAATTAAACGGAGTGGGGGATAATCCGATATTTTTTCCGGATGAAAACATGGCTCTCTCAGGTGCAAATTTTCAGGGAACACCGGTTTCGCTTCCAATGGATATGGCTGGTATCGCAGTTACAATGATTTCTGTTCTTTCTGAGCGGAGAATGAACCGCTTGAACAATCCTGCTCTTAGTGTCGGATTGCCGGCGTTCTTAAGCAAAGGAGCCGGGATGTTTTCCGGTCTGATGCTTAGTCAATATACTGCCGATATGCAGATTGTTGAACAGCGAATTCTTTCGGCGCCGGCATCGATTCAATCAATCCCCGCCGCGGCTGATCAGGAAGATTTTGTTTCGATGGGAATGAATACCGCAATTAAGAATTTTCAAATACTTGACAATGCTTATGGAGTGCTCGGTATAGAATTTATGGCGGCGGCTCAGGCGTTGGATTTCAGAGATTTCAAATTCGGCAAAGGAGTTACCAAAGCAAAAGAAGTTATAAGAAAGCATGTTGAGTTTTTAGATATTGACCGTCCGTTGTATCCTGACCATACCGTAATGAAAGAACTTGTAAAATCGTGTGAGATATTGAACGAAGTTGAAAAAGAAATTGGTAGTTTAGGGTAATATATATATTATTCTCAAAAGAAAATCAAAACTTTTACGGTTTCGACAATTTTGTTATATCAAAAAGAGTCAAAAGCACAGAGCTTTTGACTCTTTTTCTGTTGCTACATTTTTTTCAAAAGAGAGGGGATGCGGTTTGTTGATGGCAAACCGCACATAAATAAATTTATATAATGCTAAGCCAGTTTTTCCAGTAAAGAACTGTCTATGTCAAAATTAGAATAAACTTTCTGGATGTCTTCATGGTCTTCAAGCAAATCATAAAGTTTGAGCATTGAGCTGGCTTCGTTTTCTTTCTCAATCTTTACCGTATTGGTCGGACGCATTATAACTTCGGTTGATACCATCGGTATTCCTTTTGCCTCAATTGCCGAACGAACATTTTCAATATCAGTTGGAGCAAAGATTACTTCAAATGAACCGGAATCGGAAATTATATCTTGTGCACCGCTCTCCATTGCTACTTCCATGAGAGTTTCTTCATCGGTAGCATCCATATCAACAACGATAACACCGGTTTTCTCAAACATCCATGCAACACAGCCATTTGAACCAAGATTTCCACCATACTTAGTAAGATGATGTCTGATTTCGGCTACTGTCCGATTTTTATTATCAGTTAAAACTTCCATATACAATGCAGACCCAGCCGGTCCGTAACCTTCGTAAACAATAGACTCATAAGTTACCCCCGGAAGTTCTCCGGTTCCCTTTAGAATTCCTCGTTTAATATTGTCTGCTGGCATATTGCTTGCTTTTGCAGAAGCTATAGCAGTTCTCAAGCGTGGATTACCTTCGGGATCACCACCACCTTCGCGAGCAGCAATAGTGATTTCTTTTATAAGATGTGTGAAAATCTTACCCCGTTCGGCATCGGCTTTCCCTTTTTTGCGTCTAATTGTCGCCCATTTTGAATGACCGGACATAAGGGTGTTCCTCCTATATTTACATAATCTCTAATTTTAGAATTATCTAATAATATAATTTAATATAAAGTGATAAAAATGGCAAGTGTAGGAAACGAAAAAGAAAGTACTTGAAGAGTTTAATTTTAACAGTATTTTACCATATGTTTTCAATTTTCACAAAAATAGTCAACAGAGAACTACCGGCAAAAATCTTTTATGAAACCGATGATGTTATCGTAATTGCCGATCATCATTCCAAAGCTTTAGTACATCTTCTGATTATTCCAAAAGTAGAAACCAAAAACTTCTATCAGGCAGATAAAGATATTTTGACTCTGCTTGACCAGACCGTTAAAATTGTGGCTGAAAAGTTAAAAATCGAAGATTATTTTCGGATTCAGATTAACAATGGGTTTGGACAGGAGATTAACCACCTTCATTATCATTTTTTATCCACCAAAGGTGCCGAAAATCTTAAATTTATTGAATAAATTTTGGCTCTTTCTTCCAAATTCCATAAATAATTGCCCACCAAAAAGCTCCCGCCCAACTCCCTAATGCAAAAGTCATAAACCCAAAAAAGAGATAATGCCCTGAGAAAATATGCCATTGATATAATTGATTATAAAAAATTAAAACCAC
>QNAD01000372.1 GCA_003641345.1 Candidatus Zixiibacteriota bacterium
ACTTATAGGTTAATTTTTGAATTTATATCAGAAGTAATAAGAGATAAATATTTAATGTTTGATTACCTAATTATGGATAGTGATTATTCAAAATTTATAGAATCTAAAACTAATAAATCATGGAAGCAAAAAAATCACCCAAAAAAGACCTTGAACGCCGCCGTTTTTATCTACTCGAAATAGGAATGATTCTTTCCCTTACATTTGTTTTTACAGCATTCCAATACAGAACTACCGGAGTTAACGATAATACCCTTGGGACCATTTCAGGTGTAAGTTTAGACGATGAACTTATTCCGATTACCCGACAGGAGCAAAAAATAAAAGAACCACCCAAGATTAAAATAAAGATAATTACAAAAATTGAACAGGTTAAAAACGACACCAAATTAGATGACTCTCAGAATGATGATTATTGGAACTTTATAGATGATGATTCCGGATTAGATTCTCTTTATGATCTTTCGGGAAATGAAGACAATGTTGACGATGATATTGTTTATGTTCCATGGATGCTCAATGATCAACCCAAATTCAACGGAAATATTAATGAATATTATCAAAAAAACATCAAATATCCACAAGATGCTTTACAAAATAACATTGAAGGAACAGTTTGGGTTGATTTTGTAATTGAAAAAGATGGTTCTATCAGCAATGTAACTATTTTCCGTAGTGTTAGCCCGCAATTAGATGCTGAAGCAAAACGGGTTGTCAGCAATATGCCTAAATGGACTCCCGGCAAACAAATGAAAAAACCCGTTAGAGTAAAATTTCGTCAACCAATAAAATTTGCTCTTAGCCAGTAAATTTTTTTTAAAATATTTTTATTAAAAAAATTATTAGTAATTTTGAAAAAAATTTGTTTATGGAAGTAAAGAAAAACCCGAAAGTTGATTTGGAAAAAAAACGACCAATACTGTTAGAAATTGGTTTTATTGTTTCTCTTGCATTAATCTTTGTCGGATTCCAGTATCAAAGCTCTGATAAAGCTGAAAACACCCTTGGTAATCTTGGAGATATGCAAATTGAAGAAGAAATTATTCCTATAACTCGCCAGCAAGAAATAAAACAACCGCCACCACCTCCACAAGTTGTTGAAGAATTAAACATTGTTGAAGATGATGAGGAAATTGATGAAGAACTTGAAATTGAAGATACAGAAGCAGACGAAAATACAGAGGTAGAACAAGTGGAGATTCAACCACAGGAAGAAGAAGAAGAAATCCTGAATTTTTATGTCATTGAAAATAAACCGGAATTTCCTGGTGGACAGGCAGCTATGTTTAAATATATTGCAGAACACACAAAATATCCGGAAATTGCTAAAGAAAACGGTATTACAGGCAAAGTTTTTGTTCAATTTGTAATCGGAAAAGACGGAAAAGTTACCGATGTAAAAGTTATTCGCGGCATTGATCCATATTTAGACAAAGAAGCTCTTAGAGTTGTTAAATCCATGCCTAAATGGAAACCCGGATCACAACGCGGAAAAGCAGTTAAGGTTTCATTTCAATTACCAATTAATTTCACCTTATATTAGAATCTTGAGAACTATATTTGGTATAAAAATTGAGTCCAAAGGTTTTTTTACTTTTGGACTTTTTTTTAATAAAAACTTTCACTTATGAATTATAAAACTATTCTTTCATTATTTGTTGCAGTAATTTTCTTGTTTTCGTGCAGCAATACCGAAAAATTAATCCGCAAAGGACAGTTTGATCGTGCTTTTCAAGTTTCGTTACACCGTGTCATCAGGCATCCCGACAAAGCCAAGGAAGTCAATTCGCTAATAAGTGCTTACAACAAAGCACAACAACGCGATAACGATTATATTGTTAAGTTAAGAACACAGGGTACTCCCGACATTTGGGATAATGTTTTTGACGCTTACCGCCGGATGGATTCACGGCAAAATCAAATTAAGCCGGTCTTGCCATTGAAAATAAACGGACAAACACAAAATGTGCAGTTGGTCGATTATCAAAATGAAATTGTAGAAGCTCAAAAAAAAGCAGCAGAATACTATTATGTTCACGGCAAATCATTGTTGGGAACCAACAACAAAGACAAAGCCCGTCAGGCATATTACGAATTTCAGAAAACAAAGAAATATTATGCCAACTACAAAGATGTCAACGATTTAATCAATCAGGCATATACCAAGGGCATTCGCCATGTCTCAATCTTTGTGGAAAACAAATCGTTGGTTAATTTCTCCGGTTTTCTGAATGAAGAACTTTCAAAAAAACTGTTAGACCTCAATACGCCGTCGTTTAATAGTAAATGGGTTCAGTTTCATACTTATATAAAAAATCCGCCTGTTCAGGACTATTCCGTAATCATTCAGTTTGAGAAATTATTTGCAACGCCCGGTGCCACTGACCAAAAAACCTATAACAAAGAAAAAGAAATTGAAAACGGTTGGCAATATGTTTTGGACAACAACGGAAATGTAATGAAAGATTCATTGGGCAACGATATAAAAGTTCCCAAGATTGAAAAGATATTTTGCAGCGTAACGGAAGTTCACTTGCACAAAGAAGCCCATGTTGCAGGAAAGATTGTTTTTTACGACAATGAACATTCACAAGAACTAAAATATTTACCCGTTGGTGCCGACCAAGTATTTGACTATGTGTATGCTACCGCAAACGGTGATTTGAGAGCCTTGGATGAAGCAACAAAAAAATTAATCAACAAAAAGCCAATGGCTTTTCCTCCAACACCCATCATGATTAACGATGCCTTCAACACACTGAAAGTTGCGATTAACGATGGTATTGGTAAAAACAAGGGCATTTTCAGATAAATGGCTAAAAAACGAACAGTTGCTACTCAAAGCAAAGCAGTATTGATAGGAACTTATTCTTCAGAAATTTCAAAAATCCAAGCATCTGAATTTATTGATGA
>QNAD01000373.1 GCA_003641345.1 Candidatus Zixiibacteriota bacterium
CCCGATTATTACCGGTATTTCTACAACAGATGTAACATGTAGCGGTAATGGTGACGGAACTGCTATAGTTAATTATACAACACCGGCTAATCCGGCATTACCTTATACTATTGCATGGAATAATGGCTCTTCTACGGCAACAATAACCAATCTGACAGGTGGTAATATTTCAGTTACAATTACAGATACTAACGGTTGTTTTGCTGTTGAGAATGCATTTATTAATGAACCGATGCCGGTAACATCCTCTATCTCTAATGTGGTTAATAATACTTGTTTTGGAGATTGTTCCGGTTCAGCTACTGTTACTGCAGGAGGTGGAACTTCTCCATATAATTATTTATGGAGTAATGGTGGCGTATCAGCTACTGGGACAGGATTTTGTGCTCAAAACTATATAGTTACTGTTACGGATGCTAATGGCTGTATAACAACTAATAATGTAACCATTAATGAACCCCCTCAAATCGTCATTAATTTAATTGCGATTCAAGATGTTTCATGTCCTGGAATGGCAGATGGATCTATTGATATTTTACCAACAGGTGGTTCAGGAATATATAATTATCAATGGTTTGGAACACCAAGTACAGGCTCTACTGCAGGACAACTGGCAGCGGGTAGTTATACTGTAATAGTATCTGATGCTAATGATCCGAGTTGTCAGACGGATACATCCTTTACGGTAGGAGAACCTACAAATATTATTGCAACATTAAATTCCATTCCGGTTACATGTGGGCAAGATAATGGAATAGCATATATTGAAAATATTTCAGGAGGAACAGGACCTTATACCTATACTTGGTCTCCTTGTGGATCAAGCTGTACAAATGATTCTATATATAATTTGACTTCAGGTACTTATCAGGTGCAAATTTATGACAGCCATAATTGCTATACCCAATACCATGTTGTTGTTGGGAATATACCTCCGCCAAGTATTACACAAGTTTCTACAACAGATGTATCATGTAATGGAGGGAATGATGGTACGGCAAGTGTTTCAACTGATGGCAATGGGACATCACCATTCTTATTTAATTGGTCACCTTACGGAGGCCCAGACTCCACATCAAATTTTTTAATGGCAGGTATCTATACAGTAACAGTAACCGATGCTGATGGTTGTACTGATGTTGCAGTATTTTCAATAGATGAACCGGCACCCATTGAAGTATTTTTAGATGGTCCGACTAATTATCTATGTATTGGACAGTACGCTAATATTAGTGCCAGTGCTAATGGCGGCACACCACCTTATTCGTTTGTTTGGTCGGACAGTACTATGGATAATTCTCAGGTTCAGACTGTACAGCCACCGACAACAACTGTTTATAGTGTAAATGTTACCGATGCTAACGGATGTCAATCGACAATTCCTGTTTCAGTTGTTGTAAATGTATATCCGCCGTTAAGTGTAACCGTATCGCCCGATCAGGATATCTGTGAAGGTACTTCTACAACAGTTCAGGCATTTCCATCGGGTGGTAATGGAGGTCCATATACCTATGTTTGGAACTATGGTACAGGTAATCCGTTAACTGTTTCACCACATCAAAGTACGGAATATATTGTAACTGTTTTTGATGATTGTGGGACTCCATCAGTATCAGACAGCTGTTATGTAGGTATTCATCAATATCCCCGATTAATTTATTTAAATGGTGCATCAGGTTGTCAGCCGGTTTCTGTTTTCTTTGAACCAACTATTTATCAACCGGATTCTACTGTTACCTATGCGTGGAACTTTGGTGATACACAATCTTCCAATGACTCTACGCCGACTCATGTATTTCAATACGATGGGAACTATGATATTACTTTAACTCTGACATCAGCTTACGGATGTTCAAACGATACAACTCTAACTAGCTTAGTTCAGGTTTATCCTGTTCCTGATGCTCAATTTCATGCCAGTCCTCAAATTATTGGAATCTTTGATGCTGATATTCATTTCTATGATGAATCGGTACCAACGATTTCACAATGGTATTGGGACTTTGGTGATGGCAATTTTGCTACGGTACAGAATCCGATGCATACCTATACACACCCTGGAGAGTATGTAGTAGAATTAGTGGTTAGTACTGCAAATTCTTGTAGTGATACAGTACTAGGAACAGTAACAATCAAACAAGAACAAACCTTCTATGCACCAACGGCATTTAGTCCGGGTAGCGGATTTACCAATAATTACTGGTATCCGAAAGGTATCGGCATTGATCCTGAAAATTATCATCTGTGGATTTATGATCGCTGGGGACAAGTTGTTTTTGAAACCGATAAATATCCTTCAGGTACTGAATACCGCGACGAAATGGAAGGCGGATGGAATGGACGATACAACAATACAGGAAAATGGGTACCTCCGGATGTCTATACTTGGTTAGTTATCCTTCGTGATGTAAATGCAGAGGAACATCAATATGTTGGTCAATTAACCATCATTAAATAAAAAAAAGGGGATGAAAATCATCCCCTTTTTTTATATCTGTAAATTTTCATTAACCCAAATTATTCACAAATAATCCTGAAGATTAAGTAAAACTAATAAATTTTTGGGCATTTGAAAAATATCCAAATTTGAGTTTTTCTAAATCGGGGTTTCCCGCATTACATCGCAATATTCATCGCTCATTCATACAATGTGCTTCGCTTTTGTATGAATAATGCGGGTTAATCTTTAGGATTCCATAAAGCTGCCTAAAATAGAACTGGCACCTTTACCTGAATTACCACCCATAGGTGCAATTTGTTGAATTAATTTACGAATTGGCATAGATTGCAGCCACACTTTACCTGTTCCTTTCAAAGTAGCCAAAAAAATACCTTCACCGCCAAAAATCATGGATTTTAGGTTACCTGCTTTTTCTATAGAATATTCAACAGAAGGTTCAAAACCAAC
>QNAD01000374.1 GCA_003641345.1 Candidatus Zixiibacteriota bacterium
ACTACCACCGGAGCAACTATTCTCACCAATATCGAAGTTGTACCACGATCATTGTTATTTTTAAGAGCCTTGACCCATTGGCTGGGTGGGATGGGTATTATCACTCTGGCGATGGTAATATTTCCTGCAATGGGAGTAGTCGGATATCAGATGTTCAGAGGTGAGGTCCCCGGACCAACCACAGAAAAGCTTTTTCCACGCTTGGCTCATACTGCCACAACCCTGTGGGCGGTTTATGCTCTTTTAACTGCGGCTGAAACGGTTCTACTTTTATTTGGTGGAATGAATTTATTTGATGCTGTTTGCCATTCTTTTGCAACTATGGCGACCGGTGGTTTCTCAACAAAAAATGCATCAATTGCTGGTTTCAATTCTGATTATATTGAATGGATTATCACTCTATTTATGTATTTTGCAGGAATTAATTTTCTGTTGCATTTCAAGGCTCTCCGTGGAAATATAACTTCGATGTTCAAAGACAAAGAGTTTCTGTTTTATACTTATGTCATATTGGGAACAATTGTTATTTCCACAATTATTTTGCATTATAATGGATTGGCTCCAATAGAAACAGCTGCTGATTCTTATCGGTTTAATGCAGGTTCCGAGGTGGAATTTGCTCAACACTATCAACATCAAAGCAATAATATTGCATCTTTGTATGACACTTTTAGGGCCGCATCGTTTCAATCATTGGCAATTATAACCACAACCGGATTTGCAACCGCAGATTTTGATTTATGGCCAAATTTTTTGAGATTTCTTTTAGTTTTTCTGATGTTTTTCGGAGGATGTGCCGGTTCTACCGGTGGGGGCATGAAAATAATTAGAATTATGATTATTTTTAAAGTTGGATTAAGAGAACTTAGAAAATTAACCCAACCCCGATTAATAGCTCCCTTAAAAATTGGCAATCAGGTAATCGATGATTCCAAACTTATAAATGTTATCTCTTTTGTACTGCTTTTTATTATTCTTTTTGTAATAACTTCTGCCTTGATGACTTTATTTGTCCCTGACCTTACTACAGCCGTAACTTGTTCAATCGCAACTATTGGGAATATTGGACCTGGTTTGGCTGGCATTGGTGCTGTCGAAAATTACGGTTGGATTCCTATCCCTGGCAAATGGGTTTTAATCTTTTCCATGCTTATCGGACGGCTGGAAATTTTTACTGTGTTAGTCATCTTGAGAGTTGCTGTTTGGCGCAAGTAAGATTTCCATAAGGTTATTCTTGTAATATTTCATTAACAATTTGTTATCTTTTTGTATTATTGTTCGTATAATATTTTAACTAAAATTTGGAGATTACTTTTTTGAAAATACTATTTTTATCAATTTTTTCCACTGTAGCCATATTAATTTTAGGATTTATTGAAGTAATTTTATTAAAATATCTCAATAAAAACTGGTGGGAAAACAAATATATTAAATCTGCCGCTATTGGATTGCCAATTTTCGGGACGGTCATGGTCATACTCTGGGGGATGGCGGCTTATAATCAAGTAAAATCCCTCTATGCAGTTGTTGCTATTCTGGCAGTAATGACATTTATTCTCGAAGTTTGTCTTATGCTTTCTCTGCCATTATCAGGGATATTTCAATATATCAACAGGAAAATTGATAAATTTAAAAAAGAAAAAACTCAAAATAGTCCTATAGATAATCATCGCCGTATCTTTCTTAAAAGTACTGCAGTTGCTCTACCTTTGGTAACAATTACCTCTGGAGTAAGTGGTTTTGCCCATGCTTTTTCACCTGTTAAAGTTTACACAAGAGAGTTTTACTATAATAATCTTCCTGATAATTTAGAAAATTTTAAAATTTTACACCTTTCTGATCTTCATTTAAGACAATATGGAGATATCGATTCTCTTATCTTTACGTTGGAAAATGCAGAAAAATTTGATATTGATATAACTATGGTTACCGGTGATATTGCCGATGATTTAAAACTTCTCCCTGAGATATTAAAAATTTTAGAACAATTTAAGTCAAAACATGGCGTTTATGCCTCACTTGGAAATCATGAATATTTTAGGGGATTAAGTCGGGTAAAAAAAGAATTTGCAAAAACCAATATCCCTCTTCTAATAAATAATCATAACCGAATTATTATAGATAATTCACCAGTTTTCATAGGGGGAATCGATGATCCCGTTAGTATGGGAGCCAAAGATTATTCATTTTATGTGAAAAATATTGACCATACTCTCTTAAATAATAAGACCGACGACTTCACTATTCTTATGAGCCACAGGCCGGATGCCCTTGATTATTCAGCTCAAAGAGGGATAAATTTGGTTCTTGCCGGACATACTCATGGGGGACAAATAGGTTTTAATAATCGCTCCATTTTCGAACCGATCTGGGCAGATCGTTACCTATGGGGAAAGTACTCCATAGGGGAAACTCAACTTTATACTTCATCAGGAATGGGGCATTGGTTCCCTTTTCGACTGGGGTGTCCTACTGAAGCACCGGTAATTACACTCAAAAAAGGTAAAAATAATCAAATAAACATGTAATTCCTCTATGAAAACTATAATAAATAATTAAAATTATTTTTGATTTTGTTAAATTTTTTCTTGCATAAAAAAATAAAAAAAGATTATGTTCTTCTATGGAAGAAAATAAAGTATATTTATTATACAATGCGAATGTTAAGTAATTTGAAAAACCATAAAACCAATTGCTAAAGGAGCAACACTCATGGCAGTAAAAAAGAAAACGGCTAAGAAAAAAACCACAGCCAAGAAAAAGGTAGCTAAGAAAAAGGTAGCTAAGAAAAAGGTAGCTAAGAAAAAGGTAGCTAAGAAAAAAGTGGCTAAGAAAAAAGTCGTCAAAAAAAAGGTGACTAAGAAAAAGGTAGCCAAGAAAAAAGTAGCCAAGAAAAAAGTCGTCAA
>QNAD01000375.1 GCA_003641345.1 Candidatus Zixiibacteriota bacterium
AATAATGAAAATAAATGAAAAGGAAGTGCTTATCAATGCAATAGATACTGGAAGGAATATAAGCCCCAAATGCATTGGATGCCTCATCAAAGCATATGGACCTTGAGTTACCATCTGGTTGATTTCTCCTCTTGGCAATTGTGAATCATGAGCGTTTTTTGAAAGAAATCGCCCGATATTTCTACTGACATTAACTACCATTATCAAGAGAAATACGCCGGGAATAAACAATAAATAGTAAATCAATGATGCATGATTGACAAAGATTTTAAAGACATTCTTATCCAAATAAACTGATAGAGCAATGCCTCCAATAATCAGCACAAACCAAAAAACTATCTTAATTATATTCTTAAATATTTTCATAAAATTAAAAGCTTTTAAAAACCCTTGCCAATGAAAATCCCGGAGCTACAACCTCCAAATCCAGAAAATATCCAAAGGGAGTTTGTTCGGTATTATAGCCCACATTTTCCAATCTGTTTTTCACTTTATCAAAAATTTCTTTTGTAAATTCAGGATCTGCTTTACTGTCGGATAGATGAGCAAAAGAATGTAAAACCACATCATTACAATCATTTTTACGGCATATCCACTTCACAAAATTTAATAGCTTTTTTTCTGATGATTTTGGGTTTTCTGTATCATGCTCTTCCACTTGAATGAAGGCAGTTTGCACTTTCTCATAGGTCTTTCCCTCGGTAAATTCCTCCACTCCTTCCAAATTTTTTATGGCAGGTTTATACCCAAATCTATCGCAATATATCATTAATATCTTCATACGAATTTGCTTTATTATTCTGTTTTACAATCATATGTTTGAGAGCATAAAGATAATATAATTCATTGAATATATTAATTCCAAACAAAAAAATAATCTTCCTTTGATGAATAAAATTATTCTTGAGAGAGAAAATATTTTATAACATCCTGTATTTCAATACAGAATCCATCTACAACATCTATCAATTGTTTTATTTACCGGAATAAAAAAACCATCTTATTCTAAATTAGCATTGTTAAAAACTAAAAAATATAATTTTGTAAATCTTATATAACAAGTTAATAAATCAGCTTTAACACTAATAATTTCTATTATTCAATGATTTTTAAAATCTATTGAGAAAACAACATAATTTAAAGTTCTTTATTTAGAATCATTTTAATTTATAAAATTTAAATGCAACTTTTTGTCTATCTTTGGTGTCTTGAAACGGACACTAAAATCTCATATCATGAAAAGGTTAGTTATAAATGTATTGGTAATATTTTTGTTTGCTTCGGTATTTTCATCATGCAAAAAAAACAATGATGATGATTTAATTATACCTGCAACCCCTTACGAATTTAAGATCCCTAAAGGTTTCCCGACACAGTTGAACATTCCTGCGGACAATCCCATGACCGTTGAGGGAATAAAACTGGGGAGATACCTTTTTTATGATGGACGAATGTCGGGTAGAGACGATCCTGATTCTCTGATGAGTTGTTCTACCTGCCATTTGCAAAGTAGTGCCTTCGATGTTGGCAAAAATAATCCCCGATATCCTGATGGACATCCGTTTGGTCTGACAGGGGTTTCAACACCTCATTATACTTTACCACTTTTTAATTTGGTGTGGAATAGCGAAGGTTACCTCTGGAATGGATTTATCTCTAATAGCAACACTAATTTGGGAATTCCTTCCTATGGCATACCGGCAGAACCACAGTATAATCTTAAAAACATTGAATCTCTTGTGTGGATGGGCATTGTGGCCAAACATGAAATGCACGGTAATATTGATAAAACTGTGAATATGATTAAAAGCATCGATATTTATCCACCCATGTTCAAAGCAGCTTTTGGTACCGAAGAAATTAATATAGACCGCATCAGCAAAGCTATTGCTCAATTTATTCGTACTATTATTTCTGACGATTCTAAATTTGATAAGGTCATTCGTGGTGAAGCTAATTTTACAGCCTCTGAACGCCAAGGATTAGTATTATTTACTACCGAAACCGGAGCAGATTGCTTCCACTGCCATGGCTCCTTTGGCAATCCACTAATGACTACCAATTTGTTTTATAACGATGCTAAAGATACTGTCTTCAACGATCCTCGCGACAGATATGGTGTTACGCATGACCCCAGAGACCACGGAGCCTATAAGGCCACAACTATGAGAAACATAGAACTTCAGGGTCCCTATATGCACGACGGAAGATTCAAAACATTAGATGAAGTTATTGACTTTTATAGCGAAGGTTTGGTGTATTCTCCGTATGTACACCCACTCATGCACAAAGTTTATCCTCCATACGGCCATGGTGCCATGCTTAATCCTCAACAAAAAGCTGACCTTAAAGCTTTTTTGCTTACTCTTACCGATCAAACTTTATTAACTAATCCCGATTATTCAAATCCTTTTACATCAAAATAATTTAACTATGAAAAAGAACATCAACTTTATATTAAGTATTTTAATTTTTGCAGGGCTAATGGCCTCTTCTTGTAACAAAAATAATGACGATGACACTCCCACAAAAGGGAAACTAAAAGTCAATTTTGAACATTATATTGATGGCAACCCCATTATTTATGATTCGTTGATGTATGTCAATGAAGCAGGAAATCGTTATTTGTTGTATGAAGTGCAATATTTTGTAACAGATATGGTATTATACAAAAGCGATGGAACCAGCAAAACCATTAATGATTGGACTGATTATCATTATGTTGACTCTAATATTCCTAACTCCTTAACTTGGGATGTATATGATGAATTAGAGCCCGGAACTTACGATTCTATAGCCTTTCATTTGGGCTTTTCAAGTGATAAAAACGAGTCGTTTATGTTTGTAAATTCCCCCGAAAAAGACATGATTTGGCCGGAATATTTAGGTGGCGGATATCATTA
>QNAD01000376.1 GCA_003641345.1 Candidatus Zixiibacteriota bacterium
GAAATCAACAAAATCTTTTTTGAGGTTGTTATTGCTCCCGCATACGACGATGATGCTCTTGCTATCTTAAAACAAAAGAAAAACCGCCGGATTTTAATTCAAAAACACGGTAATATGTCTAAACAGATTTTCCGTTCTGCACTGAACGGTGTGCTGTTTCAGGAAAAAGACTTAAAGACAGAAACTGCCGAAGAATTAAAACCTGCAACCAATCGTCCGCCCACAGCGGAAGAAACAGAAGACCTGTTATTTGCCATGAAACTGGTAAAACACACCAAGTCAAATGCCATTGTGTTAGCAAAAGGCAAACAATTATTTGCAAGCGGAACGGGACAAACATCTCGCATTGATGCGTTGAAGCAAGCCATTGCAAAAGCAAAAAATTTTGGATTTGATTTACACGGTGCCGTAATGGCATCCGATGCTTTTTTCCCATTTAAAGATTCGGTAGAAATTGCTCACGAAGCAGGAATAACAGCTGTCATTCAACCCGGTGGCTCTATCCGTGACAAAGAATCCATTGACTTTTGTAATGAACATAATATGGCAATGGTTTTTACGGGAATCAGACATTTTAAACATTAATACAACAGAATTATGGGACTTTTTTCATTCTTAACCAACGAGGTAGCAGTAGATTTAGGTACAGCCAATACCATTATCATTCATAACGATAAGATTGTTGTTGACGAGCCGTCAATTGTTGCTATTGATAAAAAAACCGGTAAATTAATTGCTCTCGGAAATCAAGCCCGCTCTATGCATGGCAAAACACATAACGACATTGAAACAATTCGTCCGTTACGCGATGGTGTAATAGCCGACTTTAATGCTGCTGAACTAATGATTCGGGGAATGTTAAAAATGATTACCAAGAAATCAGGATGGTTTGCTCCGTCATTACGAATGGTTATCTGTATTCCTTCGGGAAGTACTGAAGTAGAAGTCCGTGCCGTTAGAGATTCTTCGGAACAAGCAGGAGCCCGTGAGGTTTATCTGATTTACGAACCGATGGCTGCTGCTATTGGTATTGGCTTGGATGTTGAAGCTCCCGACGGTAGTATGGTAGTAGATATTGGTGGAGGGACATCGGAAATTGCTGTTATTTCCCTTGGCGGAATAGTATGTAATAAATCTATCAGAACGGCAGGAGATGAATTTAACGACGATATTCTGGAACATATGCGATATGCCCACAATATCCGTATTGGTGAAAGAACTGCCGAAGACATAAAGATTAATGTAGGTGCAGCATTATCGGATATTGACGACCCCCCGTCAGAATATTTAATAAAAGGACCACATCAAACAACTGCTTATCCTTTGGAAATTCCTGTCAATCATAAGGAAATTGCTCATGCTTTGGACAAATCCATCACAAAATTGGAAACAGCTATTTTGCAGGTTTTAGAAGAAATTCCACCAGAACTTTACGCTGACATATACCGAAAAGGTGTTTTTCTGACCGGTGGCGGTGGATTATTACGCGGGTTGGATAAACGACTGTCCGAGAAATTTGAAATTCCGTTTCATATAAGCGAAGACCCGTTACATGCTGTTGCTCGTGGTACCGGTATTGCCCTGAAGCATATTGATAAATTCCCGTTCTTAATGCGATAACATGACAGGAAAAACCCTTGTTGTTATAGGGGGACCTACAGCAGTAGGAAAAACGGCTGTTGCCATTGAATTGGCAAAGCATTTTACAACAGAAATTATTTCGGCAGATTCCCGTCAGTTTTATCGGGAAATGACTATCGGAACAGCCAAGCCCACAAATGAAGAACGACAAGCTGTCCGGCATCATTTTATTGATAGTTTGAGTATTCACGACTACTACAATGCGTGGCAATTTGAACAAGATGTTTTAAAGTTCTTGGAAACCTATTTTAAGCGGCACGATATTGTGTTTTTAACCGGTGGCAGCGGACTATATATTGATGCTGTATGTCACGGACTGGATGATTTGCCGACGATAAAATCGGAAATACGACAAAATCTTTTGGATCGGTACGAAAAAGAAGGTATTGAAGGTATCCGTTTTGAATTAAAACAAGTTGACCCGGAATATTATTTGCAAGTTGATTTGAAAAATCCGCAGCGGATATTACATGCCTTGGAAATCTTTTACCAGACAGGCAAAAAATTTTCTGTTATGAGGAAAGAACAAGCAGCAGAAAGACCGTTTAAGATTGTTAAAATTATTATTCATCAGGAACGGGAAATTCTTTACGAACGCATCAATGACAGGGTTGACAAAATGATAGAGAAGGGGCTGATAAAAGAAGCAAAACTATTATATTCACACAGGCAACTTTCCCCTTTACAAACAGTTGGGTATCGCGAATTATTTGACCATTTCGATGGCAGATATGATTTGGAAGAAGCTGTCCGGCTGATAAAACGCAATACCCGCCATTATGCTCGCCGGCAAATTTCGTGGTTCAAAAGGGACCCGAAAAATCTGTGGATAGAACCGAATTTACCTATATTAATAAAACAAATTGAGGATGCTTTACCGGTATAATCAGGGGAATAAAAAAAGCTCATCAAATTTGATGAGCTTAGTGCATTAGAGAGAAGGGAAATTAAATTATGCCAACTTGACATTTACGGCATTTAAGCCTTTTTTACCTTCTTCCACATCATAAGTTACCTTATCTCCGTCTTTAATTTCGTCAACTAATCCACTTTGATGTACAAATACATCTTTGCCACCGTCTTCAGGGGCAATAAATCCAAATCCTTTAGAATTATTAAAGAATTTTACTGTTCCATTACTCATAATTAAAATTTAAATTAAACTACAAAAATAGTATTATTTTTCTTAATCGTATTATTTTATGTAACTTAGTTTTTTATAGTTAAATAGAGAATGTTGTTAAAAATATTTTTTAA
>QNAD01000377.1 GCA_003641345.1 Candidatus Zixiibacteriota bacterium
CCTTTGAAACTTGGGAAACGAGGACTTGTCCCCGCTGCATTAACAACATAGCTTACTTGAAATGTTTCCCCTACTTCAACAACACCCGGTCCCGATGCAGTAAATGTTACCTGTCCTATTGCTACCGAGAACAATGTAGCAAAAAAGATAAAAACAATATATTTTAATTTGATAATCATTCGCTTATTTTATTTCTTTATTCATAATTTAACTTTACCAATCTTTTTCTACTTTTACTTTTTGTGCTTTTTGTTTCTTTAGTTTTTCCTGCAATTTGTTTTCATTTTGTTGCAGGGCTTTTAATAGTCGGGCAGCATCTTCTTTAGACATCTTCTGTTTTTGTTGTTGTGCTTGTTCCTTTTGTTGTTCCTGCTTTTTTTGTTGGTCTTGTTTTTTCTTATCTTGGTTTTTCTTGTTTTTATTTTGATTCTGTTTCTGCTTCTGTTTATCTTTGTTATCTTTATTTTGTTTATTCTGGTTGTTTTGTTTTTGTTGTTGCTGCTGTTTCTTCAGCATTTTCAAGGCATACGATAAATTATATTTTGTATCCATATCTTCCGGATTATTTTTGAGTGCCATTTTATAGGCATCAATACTTTTTTGCAAAAATCCATTGGTGTCGGCTTGTGCAACTTGTTGATGGGCTTTCAGAAAAGCATTTCCCATATTATGGAATACTTTGGCTTTTTCTTTTTTATTTCGTGCTAAAGCCGAGATACTCTGAAACTGTTGAGCTGCTTCCGGATATTTCCCTTGTTTGTAGAGTGCATCACCGATATTGAATTTTGCCTCAAACGAATTATTGTTTTTCTCCAATGCTTTACGGTATTGCACATCAGCTTTATTATATTCTTTTTTTTGATAATTGCTGTTACCTTTACGGACATATTTCCGTTCCTGTTGTGCCCACACGGAAACGACTGAAAATATCCCTAACAATATGATAATAATTTTCTGTTTCATTGTCCTAAATTTTCAATTTGAATATTTGAACCTTATTTGCTAATTTTGATTTACGGTTTGGGATAAAAAATTCAATCAAAAGGAGAATAAGCCCCAATACTACAAGTATTTGAAAATGATTTTCGTAATCGGCATAAATTTGTGATTCCAATTCTTTTTTATCCAACTTGTCTAATTGGTCAAAGATGTTATTAAGTCCTGTTGTAGCATTGTTTGCTCTGAAATAACTGCCTTTACCTATGGCAGCTATTTTTTGTAAAAGTTCCTCGTTTAGCTTTGAAACTACAATATTCCCGTCTTTATCGGTTTTGAAATCTTGCCTGCCAAAATGGTTGCGAATGGGAATCGGAACACCTTCAGGTGAACCCATCCCGATGGTATAAATTTTGATACCTTCGTTGGCAATTTCCGTGGCGGCATCTAAAGCACTTTCCTCATGATTTTCACCGTCGGTAATTAAAACGATGGCTTTGGTAACACTCGAATCTGGAGTAAACGAATTAGCAGCGTGTTCCAGTGCTTTGGTTAAATCTGTGCCTTGGACGGGGACACTGTTTGGCGTAATGGTATTTAAAAACATTTTTGCTGATACATAATCGGTAGTAATAGGTAATTGTGTATAAGCATCGCCGGCAAAAATGACTAATCCTATTTTGTCATTTTGTAGGCGGTCAACTAATTTTTCAATAGCCCGCTTGGCATTTTCAAGTCGGTTAGGTTTTAAATCTTCGGCAAGCATGCTGTTCGACACATCAAGGGCAAGTATCAGTTCAATTCCTTTCCGCTTGATAGTTAACAACTTGGAACCAATTTGCGGACCTGCAATGCCGGTAATAATTAACAATATAGCAATGAAAAATAAGTAAAATTTCCAATTTTCCCGTGATTTAGATTCGTTGGGAATTAGTCTGCCAACCATTTTTGGGCTACCAAACTGCTGTTTTGTCCGGCGTTTATATCTTTTGAAAGACCAAAATATGATGATTGCCAGTGGAACAATCAGTGCTAATCCGTATAATATGTAAGTATGTGCAAATTTAAACATTGTTCAATAATTAAGTTATTGATTTAAAAACCGTATATCTTAAAATTCCTTCTAGAATCAATAATAATATGGCGACAATCCCCCACCATAAATATTCATCATTTTTTTTACGGTATTCCTTAACTTTTATTTTTGATTTTTCCAATTTGTCTATTTCCTTGTAAATGTCTTCTAATTTTTGTTTGTTGGTGGCACGGAAATATTTTCCGCCGGTTTCGTCTGAAATTTTTTGCAACAGTCCTTCGTCAATTTCCACTTTCATTTGTTGGTATTGCATTCCGAAAGGTGTTTGAACGGGATAGGGAGCTGTTCCCAAGGAGCCAATCCCAATTGTGTAAACGCGGATGTTGAAAGTTTTAGCAATTTCGGCGGCAGTGTAAGGGTCAATGGAACCCATATTATTTACCCCGTCAGTCAACAGGATCAGTACCTTGCTTTTTGCAGGAGAGTCTTTCAATCGGCTGATGCCGTTAGCAAGCCCTTCACCGATGGCGGTGCCGTCTTCAATCATGCCTGACTTAATGTCTTTCATCAGATTGATGACGCTGGCGTGGTCAGTAGTTAGAGGACATTGTGTAAACGATTCGCCACTGAAAACAACTAAACCGATGCGGTCGTTTGGTCTGCCATTAATAAATTCCGTAGCAACTTCTTTAGCGGCTTCCAAACGGTCGGGTTTAAAGTCTTGTGCCAGCATACTGCCGGAAATATCCATATCCAAAATGATGTCAATGCCTTTGGTTGAAATATTTTTCCAACTGTTTGAGCTATGTGGTCGAGCCAAAACAATGATAAGTATAGTGATTGCCAAAAGACTGAATATAAATAAGCTGTGTCGGAACCTAACCATGCAAGTTGGTTTTAGTTTGTTAAAGGCGGTAGTGGAAG
>QNAD01000378.1 GCA_003641345.1 Candidatus Zixiibacteriota bacterium
AAGAAGTATTAGATGTGATTATGGAAACCTCTAAGGCTATTGGTAAAACACCAGTTCCAGTAAACGACTATGCAGGTTTTGTAGCAAATAGAGTATTAATGCCAATGATTAACGAGGCTATCGCCACACTACAACAGGGAGTTGCCGGCGTACAAGAAATTGACACCGTAATGATGCTAGGTATGGCTCACCCGATGGGACCACTACATTTGGCTGACTTCATCGGTTTGGATGTATGTCTTTATATCATGCAAGTAATGTACGAAGGCTTGGGTGATGATCGCTATGCACCAAATCCGCTACTTGTTAAGATGGTAGCTTCCGGCAATTTAGGTGCAAAAACCGGATCAGGCTTTTATGTCTATACTCCCGGATCTAAAGACAAAGTAGTAGCTCCGCAGTTTACAAAATAAGAAAACAAGGGGTTTTTATAATCCGAATATGTCATTCTGAGTTTTGCTTTGGGGTACTTATTAACCTGAACCAAGTTCAGAATGACGATTTTTATTTTTTTTACAAAACGAAATTTCGAAAAATTCCCGATTAAGTTCTGTCCGGCAACTGATTATCATTTTTTAATGCAGCAGACTGCACACTACTATTGAGTTCGAATCCAATTAGCAGCACAATTGCCAGAAAATAAATCCACAACAACAAAACAATGATGGCACCCAGTGAGCCGTAGAACTTATTATATTTCCCGAAATGATTAACATAATTAGAAAAGCCCAACGAAAAGAGAATAGAAGAAAGTGTTGCCACAGAAGATCCAACAGAAAAGAATTTCCATTTCTTTCGCTTTGATGGTGCTGCAAAATAAAGTACTGAAATAGAGAAATAAAATAGTAGAATGACTAGAATCCATTTACCTGCAAAAAGCAGATAGAGCACCCAATCTTCTTTGACAACTCCCAAATCAACCAAATAATTAACTGCTGAACGACTACCTATTATTAATGTTGTCGCAAGTGCTATTAGCAGAGATAAAATAATTGTTAAAGTCAAAGACACCAAGCGTTGTTTCCACCACGAGCGTTTTTCCGTAATTAGTGCCGAACTGTTAAATGTAGCAATCAAATTGTTAACGCCGTTAATAGAAAAATAAAGTGTTGTCAGCACACTAATAGAGAGCAGACCACCGCGTTGATTGGTAATCAGGTCCGTAATTGTTTCCTTAAAAGTTAAAAAAGCATAATCAGGCATCACTCCGGAAAGGACTCCCATAATTTCTTGTTCCATATTATCAACGGGGAAATACGGGATGAGCGTAAACAGGAAAATGATGGCAGGGAAAATAGCCAAAAACATGTGAAAGGCAATAGATGCCGCTCGCGTGGTAATAAATCCGCCACGAAGACTTTTAATAAAGAACACCCCTACTTCGTATATCGGCATTTTTTGAAATCCCGGAAATGAAATTTTTCTCGATTTTTCAATCAATCGGCTTACGGTATCAATGGCTTTGGTTTTAAGCGACATATCTAGTTGGTTGCTTTTAAACTCATGTCTAAACTCCTGATTTGGTGTGTCAGAGCACCAACAGAAATAAAATCCACACCGCATTCGGCATATTCACGAATATTATCATACACTATGCCTCCGGACGATTCTGTCTCATATTCTCCGTTAATTAGGGCAACGGCTTTGCGAGTTTCCTCAGGTGTAAAATTGTCGAGCATAATTCTGTCCACCTTTCCAATGGTAATTACCTGATGCAATTCATCAAAGTTGCGACATTCAATTTCAATTTTCAACGGCAAATTGTTTTCTTTCAAAAAACGATTGGTTTTCAGTATTGCCTGTTCAATGCCACCGGCAAAATCAATGTGATTATCTTTAAGCATAATCATATCGTACAGCCCCATACGATGATTGACTCCACCACCCAATTTAACTGCCTCTTTCTCAAGAAAGCGAACTCCCGGTGTGGTTTTGCGGGTATCCAGAATTTTGGCTCCGGCACCTTCAATCTTTTTTACATAACGGGCTGTCTCGGTGGCAATGCCACTCATTCGCTGCATCACATTCAGCAACAAGCGTTCAGCTTTCAGGATGGATTGTGACCGTCCCGAAACGGTAAAAGCAATATCGCCGTTTTTTACACCGCTACCGTCGTCAAGCAGCCGGATAAATTTTACCTCATCGTCAACTTTTTCGAAAATGGCACGGGCAATCCTGATGCCGGCAATAATACCATCTTCTTTCACCAAAAGTTTTGCTTTGCCTTGTGCTTCGGCAGGCACACATGCCAATGAAGAAAAATCGCCTGCACCGATATCTTCACGGAGGGCATTGTCAATAAATGCCGACAGTTGCTTGTCCATAAATCAGTCTTCCTGTTTTTCGATGCGAAACTGATAAATTTTGTAGTTAGTACCACTACCTTTCAACAGATAAAAGACACGGTATTTGCCCGTTCCGGTATCAATATTCCCGATATAATATTTGGCATTGGACTTACCGCCACTGTGCAGCAAAGAATAAGAACTGACTTTATGTTGCGACAAGAAATTACTTAAAATATTTTTTGCCTGTGTAGCCGAGAAAATGCCCTCTTTGTCGAGAATTGACATCTCAACCTGTGTGTTGAAAAACGATGCAATCAAAGTAGCATTGTTCAGTTTCAATCCTTTTTGTATTTGTGTTGAAACGGCTTCTTGTGCCGACAACGCTATCGGCAACAAAAACAGCAACGACAACAAAAAAAAATGCTTTTTAATCATTATTATCAATTTATTGATGTGGCAAAGATATAGCAAAAATCGTGCAAATCAAGTAAAAAAACAAATTTTCGTTCCTGTAAAGACGGGTACTAAAGCAGTAAAGATACTTCTGTCTGCTTTGTTTTTAATGTCCAAAAGGCAATGACGAATGATGTAAGATGATTTTTAA
>QNAD01000379.1 GCA_003641345.1 Candidatus Zixiibacteriota bacterium
AATAATTTTAAAATTACTTACAGGATACTCATCAGAATTTTCACTGTTATAGCATAAAGTTTTTATTGATTTAAAAAAATGGCGTGAAACATGAAAGGAGGCAGGCTTGGTAATGCCAGAATAATATTCATTGATAATTTCCAAATAATTTTCTTCTTCTATTTCTGATTTTTGTCCGAATGCTTTTAATACCTGGGCTCTGGTTAAAGTGTCGTAAACAGAAACAGATTCTTTTTTGCCATTTTCTTTTTCAAATTCAATAATATAAAGTGGAGAACCTACTTTTGAAATGTTGTTTTCCCTGTTTATTCTTCCGGCTACCTGAACTATTGAATCTAAAGGGGCTAAATCACGAAAGCCCATGTCAAAATCTAAATCAACGCCGGCTTCAACTACTTGTGTTGAAACCAATACAGGTGCTTTTTGGCTTACAAGGTCATTTTTTATTTGCTGAATAATACCCAACCTGTTGGCTGATACAATGTTTGTTGATAAATAATAAAGTGGTGAAATTTGTTTTTCCTGTAATTTGTTAAATATATCAATAGACCGTTGAACTGTGTTGCAAACAATCAGACAGGACTTGTCAGCTGTCCGTTTATCTTTGAAAAGAGTATAAAAATCATCACCGGTTATAATAGGCTGATTGAGAAGAGGGACAAGTTTGGTACGGTTGAATTTTTTAAAAACGCCTTCATTTTTTTCTAAAAGTTCAAAAGGTTTAGCAACTTCCCCTTCATTTTTAAGAATTTGTTCATTTGCTATTTCAAATATTTTTGGCTTAGTTGCTGTCATTAAAATTACTCTTGCATGCAGTAATTTGCTCACATAAAACAAAATAGCACCGAGCAACGGCAACTGTTCTAACCTGATAGTTTGTATTTCATCCAAAATAATTATTGAACCGGCTAAGTGGTTGAATTTTAATAACATTTTATTTTTGTTACTAATTAAAGTCTCAAAAAATTGAACAAACGATGTAATTACTATATCCGATTGCCAGGTTTGTATTGACATCATCCTTTGATTATAATTTCTATTTTCATCATTGTTCTTTTGTTTTGATTCTTTACCAAAAATATCTGCTAATTGATAATGAGCCAATATATTTATTTCATTGTTTTGTAATTCATTTTTAAACACCTGTGAGTACACATCAAGTCCTTGCTCAATGATATTAATAAATGGCAGTCCATAAATTATTTGAGCTTCTTGATTTTCTTTTTCACGGATTAACTTCTTTAAATGGATGGCAAAATCAAGAGCGGTGAGTGTTTTCCCAATGCCGGTAGGAGCAGTTAAAGTAAAAAGCATATTATCAAGAATATCTTCCCTTTTTAAATTACTCAAAACAGCTGCTCTAACATAGTTTCTTAATGTATTCTGTTCCTTTCCGGCAATTTCATTTAATGGTGGCAAATTTGATAGTTCCGCTTTTCCAATAAAATGTTCCACTACTTGTTCAGAAATCTTTTTTCGTTGATATTGCCGGGTTTCGGATGCATCCAGCTTGTCCGATTCTACGAGTAGTGAAAACAGATAGTTAATTGTGAAATAATCGTTTATTGTCGGGGCTTTTTTTATTCGTTTTTTTATGGTTTTTCTGTAGCAAGTAGTTTTAGGAAGTCGGAGATATGATGAAATGGCATTTTCGTTTAACTCATTGCTAATTTGTCCAATTACATTGGTTAGAGATTTATTTTGTTGGGCAAAATTATTTCTTATTCCGCCACTAAAATCACCCACCATTAAATCAATATTGAGTATATCATCAAGATTGCTGTGATGGTTTAACACAATAAAATATAAGAAGGTAGCAAGCAGCGGATTGTTGGCGTATTTATTTAAAAGTACAAATGCCCCTATTCGGGAATGATTTTTTAAGCTGCCATCTGTTTTGTAACCCAGTAAGTAACGCTGAAAGAATTCGGTATATTTACCCAAATCATGGTAATAAGTGATATCTTTAATAACTTGTTTAAGTTCTTCTATATTGTAGGCAAGTGAAACATTGTCATTAAATCCTTTTATAGCTTTCTTATAAACTCCTGACAAATGCTCTTTTAGCATTTTACTTCCTTTTTTTTCTCCGTTTACCTCAATTGCATGCGAGTAAAATTTCATCATTTTCCAGCTCTTATGTATTTGTTAATCCAGAAATTGAATGGTTTGATGTAAAGTACCGCGGGAAATTACATACAAAACACCTGTAAAATACACTTGTAGCTGCATGTTTCCGGTTGTAAATAATACACTGTTCATTTTAACAATTTCCCTGTCTCCGTTTTTTTTAAAGTCGGCAGGCATCAACTCTTCTTCTATCATGTTGTATCGGTATTCATCAGCTTTGTCAAAAAAGATTTTGCCAACATTCTCAGAAAGGCAAGCGGAATCCAGAGTCAATAGTTCATTATTCACTTTTAACATGGAAACTTCATTTTTGGTATAGAGTTCAATATGTGTTATTCTCGCAGAAAAATTTGCTGTACCCATCGTGGGGTTGTAAATAAATTTCTCCGATAAAAAAACAGACCTTATTTTTTCAAATACCTCTTTGCCTTTTTCTGTTGATGAAACAAAAATCTTGTATCGTACTTCATCTCTTTTAGGGTCGATGCCCGATACTATTTCAAAGGGAGTTTGAATCGGTGTTTTTCTTTTTCCTCTAAAATCGGAATTACTTTTAATCATAAGATAATTTAACCTGTGAAAGGACTTTTTTATTTTGGATGTAACACTAATTCCAATCCGTATGTTTTCAGAATTCATGTCTTCATGGTAGCTTTCTTTTGGTAACCCCATAGCACCGGCTATTATACCAAGTATTGCCGTCCTAGGCGGGATGCTAAAAGTCATTGCCGTATTGTTGGCGTAGTATTTTCTAAAATG
>QNAD01000380.1 GCA_003641345.1 Candidatus Zixiibacteriota bacterium
AGTAATTTTCTTTTCATAATTATAATTTTTAAATGTTTTAAACAAAAATAAGAAAAAATAATTCAATTAAGAAACTAAAAGTATAATAAAACTTATAATTTGTATAATTACACAATATTTATATTTGAAATTTAGACTTTTATTAATACATTTGAATATTATTAATATTAAAAATCTTAAAAATTTAAAAAAATGAGAAAACTTTATTTAATTTTTGCAATTCTTTTTATTGCTATTATTAGTAATGCTCAAGTATTGCGTGATTATAACTATGTTCCACAGAAGAATATAATTAAAAAACATACTACAAAATCAGATATTGTAGTTAAAAGTACAAATGCTTATCAATTAGACGAAGACTTTAATGCTTCTTCCAATCTTCCTACTGGTTGGTCTCTGCAAAGTCCTGATGGAGGAGATGGTTGGAAAGTTTTAGCTGTTGGAACTAGTCCCGTGCCGGGTTGGCAAGGCGGAACTTGTACCGATCATACAGGAGCAACAACAGGTAATGTTGCTTTTTGTACTTGGTCTACAGGCGGTTCATCATCTAATGATCAATATTTAATAACTCCTCAAGTTGCTATAACAAATGGTGATCATATAAACTTTTGGTTACAACGTTCTCCTGATGCTTATGCTGATAATGTTGATATATTATTATCTACTACAGGAAATAACGTAAGCGATTTTACAGTTACTTTAGCAAATTTAACATTTGCTGCAAATGATGGTTTAGATGCATGGACAGAATATAATTATGATTTATCAACTTATGCAGGTCAAAGTGTGTATATTGCTTTTAGAGAACATGTTGCCGATAATTATAATGATGGTTCTGCAGTTTTTGTTGATGATGTTGCAATAGGACAACCAGAACCTTGGGATGCAAAACTAGCAGCTTTAACTATTGATAAATATGTTACTTTAGGTAATATTGATATTACAGGAACAATTAAAAATAATGGAGCTAACACTATTACTGCTGTAGATTTAAAATGGTCTGATGGTACAAATACTTATACCGATAATTTAACAGGTTTAAATATTGCCTCTAATACCACTTATAATTTTACTCATACTACTCAATTAAATGTTGCTACTGCTACTCAATATGATATTGATGTTTGGGTTGAATTAGCAAGTGATGCTGATAATAGCAATGATACAGTTCAAGGTCTTACAATGCATACTGATCCTGCAGTTGTGCCTTATACAGTTCATTTTGATGTTGTAGCAGGTGATTTTATTGGTTGGTTCAACGAAGATGTTAATGATGACGGCTCCATTTGGGGAATATATCAACAAGCAGGTTTAGGTCATAATGATGATGTATGTCCTGTGTACCAATACAGTTCTACTAATGCAGCCGATGATTATATGTATTCAAATTGTATTGATTTATTAGCTTCTAAAACTTATTCTTTAGATTTTTGGTATAAGACTGCAGGTGGTACAACTTATCCTGAGAAAATGAAAGTTATGATTGGTTCTTCTCCTGCAAGTGCTTCAATGACAAATCAAATTGTAGATTTAGGTACTATTACTGATACAGCTTGGACACAATCAAGTACTACTTTTACTGTTCCTGCTGACGGAACCTATAATTTAGGATTCTATGCATATAGTGATGCTGATATGTGGAATTTATTTTTTGATGATGTTGTAGTTGATGAGGTAACGAATATCAATGAAGTAAGTGCACAGACGATTAGTGTTTATCCTACATTAACAACTGGTATTGTTCATTTCTCTGTAGCTGCAAATGTTGAAGTTTATTCACAACTCGGACAATTAGTTCAAAGCAGTAAAAATGTTCAAACCATTGATTTGAGTTCTATGAGCTCTGGTGTTTACTTTGTAAAAGTTAGCAATGGGAATAGTTCTGTAATGAAGAAAGTTGTTTTGACAAAATAAAATAGATTTTAGTTAATTAAAAAGGGCTGCTCATTGAGCAGCCCTTTTTTTGTTTTTTGTTTGAAGTATTCTTATATTGATTTTAAGCAGTTAGCTTATGTGTGTCCGGATGTTTTAATAATCTTTCCCTTGCATATTTAAGAGTAACCGTAAATTTCTTTTTCCGGCTTGATGGAACCTCAAACATAGCATCATTCATTATCATTTCACTAATAGCACGCAGTCCGCGGGCACCAAGTTTTCGTTTGATGGATTCTTCAACAATAAAATCTAAAGCAGTGTTTTCAAAGATAAGTTCTACACCGTCCATTTCAAACAATTTTTTGTATTGCTTGACTAGTGCATTCTTGGGCTTAGTTAAAATGTCCTTAAGTGCATTTTTATCTAAAGGATGTAAATAAGATAGTACGGGCATTCGTCCGATAATTTCAGGAATCAATCCGTATTTTTTCACATCTTCATGCGTAATATATTGCAGAAAATTTTCCTGACTAATACTTGCATTGGTCTTTGATGCATTATAACCTACTGCTTTGGTGTTTAACCGACGGGCAATAATTTTCTCAATACCATCGAAAGCACCACCAGCAATAAATAAAATATTTTTGGTGTCAACTTGTATGAACTTTTGTTCCGGATGTTTTCTGCCACCTTGTGGTGGTACATTTACAACAGTTCCTTCCAGTAGTTTCAATAGGGCTTGTTGTACGCCTTCGCCGGAGACATCGCGTGTAATTGACGGATTATCGGATTTACGGGCAATTTTATCCAATTCATCAATAAAAACAATACCTTTTTCCGCTTTTTCTAAGTTATAATCGGCATCTTGTAACAATCGTGATAATATAGATTCAACATCTTCGCCTACATAACCGGCTTGTGTTAGAACAGTGGCATCAACAATGGTAAAAGGTACTTCGAGGAATTTGGCGATGGTTTGAGCCAATAGCGTTTTCCCTGTTCCTGTTTC
>QNAD01000381.1 GCA_003641345.1 Candidatus Zixiibacteriota bacterium
AACTTTCAGAGCCTGCTCCAAATTTATTTTATCATTTACTTTATAATTATTAAGAATAGTTTTATTTATAGTTTCCTGAGATGCATCAACAGTAAAAATATCTTTGTCTTTGGAAACAACCGTTAAGCAGGCTCCATCACAGGAAATAGAATCACCTATATTTATTTGTGAATAATCAAGATTAGATTTTATCGATAATACAATATAATTATCCCTCTTATTTATATTTATTATAGTACCTGTAGTTTCAATTAAACCGGTAAACATGGTTATCCTTTATTCAAATATCCAGAAATTATAAAATCTTCTCCTGACTTATTTACTGAAGAATCAATCAGCTTTAAAGCATTGCTGATTTTACTTATCTTTAAATCACTTATACTATTTAACCCGTTGCCCAAAAGTTTTGGAGCAATAACAAAATAACATTTATCAACTAAGTTTTCTTTAAGAAACGATGTTGCCAACGTTGCCCCGCCTTCGATAAGCATTGACTTTATTCCAAATTGATAAGCCTGTGCCAGAAAGTCGTGCATATTCACCGAAGTTGATTTGTTGCTTTTTAAACCCCAATAAATAAGATTATTCTTTTTTATACTTTTGTTAACATCATCTAAATTTTTCTTGTCCCCGACTAAGATAGTTTTGTAATCTTTGTTTTTTGTTACCAAATTACATTTGGGGTTAATATTAAAATTATTACTAAAAACAATACGATACGGGTTAATGCCTTTAAAATTCCTAACAGTGAGTAATGGATTATCTGTCCTAACCGTGCTACTGCCAACAATAACAGCATCAACTTCGCTTCGTAAACGATGGGCAAATTTCCTTGATAAATCAGAACTGATCCATTTTGAATCACCGTTTGAAGTTGCAATACGTCCATCCAATGTTTGAGCTAATTTTAAAATTATATATGGCTTTTTATTTTTATTATGACCAAAGAAAATATCATTCTGTTTAAGAGCCTCTTTTTTTAAGATCCCACTTTTCACATCGATTCCAGCTTTTCTTAGAATTTTAGCCCCCTTTCCATTCACTCTTGGATCAGGGTCTTTTATGGCATAAACAACTCGACTAATACCGCTCTTGATAATTGCGTCTGTACATGGTCCGGTACGACCGGTGTGGCAACATGGCTCCAACGTAAGATATAAACTGCTCCCCTTAGCATTATCTCCTGCTTTGTTAATTGCTAAAATCTCAGCATGAGGTTGTCCGGCTTTTTTATGATAACCCTTTCCTATAATTTCACCCTGCTTTACTATTATAGCACCAACTAACGGATTAGGACGAGTTGTTCCCCTCCCTTTTTCTGCTTGAAGAAGTGCCATTTCCATATATTCAGCATCTGATAAAACAGACATAAAAAAACCCCAATTTTTTCGGGGCAATAAGTATAGGTATAACACCTTTACTTTATTTCTTCTCCCATCCGGACTATACCGTCGGCGTCTTAGTTTCAAAGACTCTGCCAGAAAACAGGGACGTCTTTCCAGCTCACGGGCTTTCACCGCCGATCGAGGAATTTCACCTCGCCCCGAAGATTTAATTTTGTGTAATATATAGTAAAGATATAAAAAGGCAATTTATTTTTAAAAAAATATCAACTTATACTACTTCTTCAATTAGTTCCCTTATGTCATTCATGCGAAACGGCTTAGAAAGCACTCTTCTTATGCCGACTTTTTTCACTTCGTCTTTATTCAATTGCGTTCCCCATCCCGTAATCATAGCAATTGAAGTATCAGAATAATCTTTATTAACAATTCCCGCAAGCTCCATTCCTGACATTCCGGGCATACCTAAATCAGTAATCATTAAATCAAATTCTGATTTTTCCAATGTTTTAAGAGCCTCGTAGGCATCATAACAGGTGGTTACATTATGACCATAAATTGAGAGAAGATCGAAGAGCACTTCCCTAATCTCTTTGTCATCATCGACAATCAATATATTTAAAAATTCTTTTGAACTACCTGGACTTGAAGTATCGGTAATATCCTGATTAGCTTGGTCGCGATATAGAGCTATTTCAAATATTGTTCCCTTAGGTTCATTATCATATATTTTTATTTTTCCATTGAGATTGGCAATAATTCCATGAACGATTGACAAACTAAGACCGGAAGTTTTTGAAGTTTTGGATGTGAAGAATGGATAAAATATTTTTTTTCGGTTTTCCCTTGGAATACCAGAACCTGCATCAACAATTTTCACCCTTATATATTTTTCATCTCCTGAAAGAATAATTTCTACTGTCGTATTTTCATCAGAATATTCGACTGCATTCTCAATCACTTTTTCAATAGCCAAACCAATATCCACAAAATTACCACAGACAATCGGATTATCTTCCTCTATTGTCACCTCTAACGCCACATTCCTTTTTCGAGCTATAAAATTAAAATTCTTTGAAGAATCTTCGATTAAATCATTAATAATCTCTTTTAGATTTTCAGGCTTCAAATTTTTTGATTTTGTTCCAGCCGTAAACTCCTGAATTCTTTTTATCGTATAAGCACTTTCCATCAACATTTTTTCAATCTTATCAAGTTCAACTTCCATTTTTTCATCAGTGCTCTTAATCTTCAATAATTGTAAACGTCCAACAACACCACCGATAATATTATTAAATTCATGAGCAACCCCGGTTGTCATATCAGCCAGGGCGGCTGTTGTTTCAATATCAATCAATCGTAATGATTTTCTCTCCATCATTTTTTGTGCCCGCTTGATACTCTTAATTAATAACGCATTCTTTAAAAGAGATTGACTGTAAAGAGAAAAAATTCTCAAAAGTTCTATGTTTTGTTCATCAAATGAAGTAAAATCTTCATTCCAAAGGGACATCACATACTGATGACTTTTATCGAGTGA
>QNAD01000382.1 GCA_003641345.1 Candidatus Zixiibacteriota bacterium
CAGTGAAGTTGTCAGGATTGGAAGAGTTCCATCCGGATCAGTTGCTGATACTCCAAAACTTAATAGAATATTTTCAGTACCAGCTTGGGCACCGATAGAAGCTAAAACCGGAGCTTGATTACCGGCTTCATTAATAGTAATAGTAACAATTTCGCTATCAAGCAATGTTCCATCGGAAGCAAAGAAAGTAACATCATATATGCCAGCCTGAACGAAATCAGGAGTCCAGTCAAATTGTCCGGTACCATCGCCGTTATCTACGAAAGATGCACCGGTTGGAAGAGTTGAGGTTGTAAGTGTCGAAATAGTTGCATCAACATCAGTAGCCGACACTCCAAAACTCAACAGAATATTTTCAGTACCAGTCTGGGCACCGATAGAAGCTAAAACCGGAGCTTGATTGCCGGCTTCGTTGATAGTAATTACAACAATTTCGGAATCAGTCAAAACGCCATCAAAAGCATAAAAAGTAACACTATGCGTACCGGCATCGGTAAAGTTTGGTGTCCAATTAAAAGTTCCGGTGCCATCAGAATTATCTACAAAAACAGCAGTACCCGGAAGGGCTGATGTATTTAAAACCGGAATGCTTGCATCAGGATCAACGGCAGTTATATCAAATGTTAACAAGAGCCCTTCGGTTCCTGTCTGAGCACCGATTGCGGAAAGAATAGGTGTTTGGTTTCCTGACTCAGATACAATTATAGTTACCTGTTCACTATCAATAGCCAGACCATCGGTTGCATAAAACGTTACAGGATAGGTGCCACTCTGGATAAAAGTAGGTGTCCAGTCAAATTGTCCGGTACCATCTCCGTTATCTACAAAAGATGCACCGCTTGGCAAAGTCGAAGTGCTTAAGCCAGGTATTGAAGCATCAGGATCAGTTGCGGAAATATTAAATAGTAATTGAATCCCTTCGGTGGTTGAACGTGGTCCAATAGAAGATAAAACAGGGGCTTGGTTACCGGCTTCAATTATAGTAATCGTTACAGTTTCGCTATCTGTTGCCAAACCATCAGAGGCATAAAAAGTTATGCTATAGCCACCTGCTTGAGTGAAAATAGGTGTCCAACTAAAACCTCCTGTACCATCGCCATTATCAACAAAGAGCGCTCCACTCGGTAGAGTCGAACTGCTAAGAGTAGGAACTGTTGCATCAGGGTCTGAGCCTGAAACGATGAAACTTAATAAAGCACCTTCGGTACCGCTTTGCGGACCAACAGCTGCCAGTACCGGCTCTTGATTTCCGGCATCATTTATTGTAATTGTAACTTGTTCGCTATCAATAAGCACACCATCGGAAGCATAGAAAGTTACGTCATAAATTCCAGCTTGTATAAACGTTGGGGTCCAGTCAAGTTGTCCTGTACCGTCACCATTATTAACAAAAACTGCTCCGGTTGGCAAAGTTGAAGTGCTAAGAGAAGGAATTGTTGCGTCCGGATCATTGGCAGATATTGCAAAACTTAACAGAGTGCCCTCGGTTCCATTTTGAGCACCAATCGAACTTAACTGCGGTTGTTGGTTGCCTGCCTCTGTAACGCTTATTGAAACTATCTCACTATCTAAAGCAATGCCATCCCATGCATAAAAAGTAATATTATAAGCACCGGATTGAATATAAGTTGGCGTCCAATCAAATTGACCGGTTCCATTACCATTATCAATAAAGGTTACTCCGGTTGGCAAAGTCGAAGTGTTCACCGCAGGAATGGTACCGTCAGCATCAGTAGCCAAAATGGCAAAACTTAACAGAAGACCTTCAGTTGTATTTTTTGCACCAATTGAAGCTAAAACAGGAGTCTGATTACCCGCTTCAAATACTGTAATAGTTATCAATTCGCTATCGATGACTATTCCATCGGAAGCATAGAAAGTAACCGGATAAGAACCTGACTGAGTAAAGTCAGGCGACCAATCAAAAGTTCCAGTACCGTTGCCGTTATCTGTAAATGTAGCTCCGGTTGGTAAAGCGGTATAAGTTATAATCGGAATTGTACCGTCAGCATCAGTTGCGGATACTCCGAATGAAAGAATGTTTCCTTCGGTTATATTTTGATCACCAATAGCTGTCAGAACAGGAGCCTGATTACCGCTTTCGGAGACTGTTATTGTCACAATTTCGCTGTCAATAAGTACGCCATCGGACGCATAGAAAGTTATATCATAACTGCCAGCTTGAATAAAGTCCGGAGTCCAATCAAAATTACCGGTGCCATCACCATTGTTCACAAAAATTGCACCGGCCGGCAAAGTTGTTGTAGTCAATATCGGAGTAGTGCTATCAGGATCAACAGCTGAAATACCAAAAGATAGTAATGTACCTTCGGAAACTAATTGTGCTCCGATAGCAGAAAGAATCGGAAGTTGATTCCCTGCCTCAATAACAGTTATTGCAACAATTTCATTATCTGTAAGAACACCATCGGAAGTCATGAACGTTATATTATAAATGCCTGCCTGTGTAAATTCAGGGGTCCAATCAAAACTGGCTGTGCCGTCACCATTATCTACAAAACTGGCACCAGTTGGTAGTGATGACGCGGAAATACTCGGAATAGTAGCATCTGGGTCGGTAGCTGTTATTAACAAATTGAGATTGATACCTTCGGTTATCGCTTGAGAACCAATAGCACTCAAAACAGGAGCTTGATTTCCCGCTTCACTCACGCTAATAACAACTATTTCACTATCCGTAGCAATTCCATCAGAGGCATAAAAAGTTATATTATATGTACCGCTCTGAGTAAAATCAGGCATCCATTCAAATGTTCCAGAGCCGTCACCATTATCAATAAAAGTTGCACCGGTTGGTAAAGTTGAACTGCTTAAAATAGGCGTAGAATTATCAGCATCGGTAGCCGTAAGAC
>QNAD01000383.1 GCA_003641345.1 Candidatus Zixiibacteriota bacterium
TCAAAGATTCCTCAGTCAATTCCAAAGCATCCCTTTTTGCTCTGTCCATTCCGACAACTCCCGGATAAGTTGCTTTCCCACGTTTTGAATCAGCTCCTATCGGTTTACCCAAAAGATCCTCGGTGCCTTCAATATCAAGGATGTCATCTATAATCTGAAATGCCAAACCGATTTTTTCGCCATAAAGGGACAAATCATCAAATGTCAAACTATCAGCTTTTGCTAATATAGCCCCAATCCGAACTGAAGCTCTAATCAAAGCCGCTGTTTTACGTAAATGAATTGAAATTATCTCAGCACGATCAACATCTCTTCCTTCCGCTTCCACGTCACCAACTTGTCCACCAATCATCCCCATAGTCCCAGTAGATTTAGCCAATTCCATCACAGATTCATTCGAACCGGACTTAGCAACCAATTCAAAAGCAATGTCATGCAAAGCATCACCAGCTAAAACAGCTATAGCTTCCCCAAATTTTTTATGACAGGTTAGCATACCTCTGCGTAAATCATCATCATCCATACATGGTAAATCATCATGAATAAGCGAATAAGTATGCACCATTTCTAAAGCCGCCATCGCTAAATATACCGGTTCTAAATTATCCATATCTCCATTGCAATATTCATACGAAGCAAAGCACAAAATAGGTCTTATTCTTTTACCTCCAGCCATGATAGAGTATCTCATTGCAGAATGTAACGAAATTGGAGCAGTATTTTCAGGAGGAAGATATTTATCCAGAAGTTGGTCAACCATCTTCTTTTTATCATCTAAATAAGTTTTTCCCTCTACTGTCATTAAATGCATTATTATTCCACTCCATCAGATTCAAAATCATCTTCAATCATCTGTTTATTTTTTTCCATAATGATTTTTATTTTTTTCTCAGCATCGTTTAAATTCTGATTGCAATCTTTAGCAATTTCAAGCCCTTCAGTATATAATTTGATTGATTCTTCAAGCGTTGCTTCACCATCTTCTAAAATAGTAGTAATCTCTTCTAACCTGTTTAATGAAGATTCAAAGTCTTTGTTTTTTTTCTTTACTGACATTTACTTTTTTTTCGTTTTCACAATTTTTTCTATAAATGATACAACTTCGCCATCCGGCAAAATAGTTTCCATTCTATCGCCGGCATGCACATCATTTACAGATTTTAAAAGCACCTTATTTGGTAATCTTCGGCTCACTGAATAACCCCTTTCTAATATTTTAAGAGGCGAAAGAGTATCCAACCGAGACAATGCTAAAGATAACCTATTTTTATTCATATCAAAACTGTTTTTTCCAGCAGAAATTAAGATTCTGACTAAATTATCAAGAGTTTGTTGCCTCTGATATATCATATCCATCGGTTTTCTATAAATTGGTCTATTAATTATCCCAGACAAAGATTCTTTTGACTGGCTTACCAATCCTCTTAATAATGCTGCCTGACTGTATATATTTCCATTTATTTGGTCTAAAAATTCCCGTTTTGACCATACGGCAAGTTCCGAAGCCGCCGAAGGTGTTGGGGCTCTTAAGTCTGCGGCAAAATCCGAAAGTGTAAAATCAACTTCATGACCAACTGCAGAAATAATTGGAATTTCTGATTTTGCTATAGCATAAACCACTATCTCCGTATTAAAATTCCAAAGATCCTCAAGAGAACCACCACCCCTGCCAATTATGATTATGTCAATATCCTGCCTGCTGTTAAAATATTCAATTCCTGCTTTAATTGTAAGCTCTCCCCCATCCCCTTGAACTTTGGCAGGATAAATAACTAACTCAACAAAATTATTACGGCGTCTCGCTATTTGAATAATATCTCTTACAGCCGCTCCCGTTGGCGAAGTCACAATACCGATTTTTGAAGCACGTTCCGGTATCGGTTTTTTCATATTTGAATCGAAATAGCCTTCTTTCTCAAGTTTTTCTTTGAGCTTCTGATAAGCCAATTCTAATTCGCCAACGCCGACAGGAACTATTTTTTTGCAATTTATCTGATAATTTCCGCCTTTTTCATATACGGAGATATCCCCAAAAACTAAAACTTTCTGACCGTTTTCCGGTTCAAATTTCAAACCTTTACCAACAAACCGCCACATTGTGATTTTTATTACTGCATTAGAATCTTTGAGATTAAAATAACGATGACCCGATGTGTGATGGATATAATTTGAGATTTCCCCTTCTATCCAAAGAGCCTGAAACGACTCCTCCAACTGTCCCTTTATCATACGGGTTATTGCAGTTACGGTATATGCTTTTGGTTTTGATTGCATCAAGATAAGATACGTAATTTTTCAACGAAAATTCAACTATATATCTCTTTTTTTGTGCGTTTTTTACAATTTTTTTGACATAATTACTGACCGATAATTGGTCATTTTCCACTGACAATGTTCAATAAACCGATACCCTAACTTTTCATACCAATCAATAAGATGCTTTGCCGGTTCTGCTGTATCCAGTGCTAATTCAGAAACTCCCTGTTTTTGAGCAAATTTTTCAACATGTGAAATCAATAAGGAGCCTATCCCCTTATTTCTATAATCAGGCTCAACCCCCAACTGTCCGAAATGGGCAACCCTTTCTTTCTCTAACCATAAAGAGCCAACAGAATTTTCCGGTGAATAATAAGTAACCGTACCTATAATTTTTTCATTGTTAACAGCAACAAAACAAACACCCTTGTTTATTCTCTTTTTCGTAATAGACACATCCTGATAAGTCGCTACATATTTAAGATTCATATCAGCTAAAATTTTATATGACCGATGAAGTAAATCTGTTAGTTCATCTAATGAGTCTGACTTTTGAAATTCACGAATAGTTATATCTTTAAATAACATAACCAATTTAATTTGAATAATCCATAAA
>QNAD01000384.1 GCA_003641345.1 Candidatus Zixiibacteriota bacterium
AATAAAACTCTTCTGTGTACAGGTTTCATCCCGTCTCTGACATCGGGCAATGCACGCGAAACAATCACTGACATTGAATAATCAATGTAAGATGATTTCATTTCCTCTTCAATATTAACTTTCAGAATATTTCCTGATTCTTGCATATTATTATATTGTATAAGTTTTTTTTAAGGAACGCTAAATTAGTATTTATTTTTTAGTTAAATTTATAAAAAAATTCTATTTATTAACAGAATTATGTGTAAAATTGTGAAATAAATTTTAAAACCATGAACGCTAAATTTTCACAGAATGTAAACGACATTCTTTCATATAGTAAAGAAGAAGCTATCAGACTAGGAAACAACTACATAGGAATAGAACATCTTTTTCTTGGGTTGTTACGGGAAGGCACTGGTAAAGCCATAGAAATATTAAAAGAACACAAGGTAGAGCTCTCCGGACTAAAAAAAAATATCGAATCAAGAATAAAAGTCAGTTCTAGTGAAAAAGAAAAGACAGCTAAAAGCACTATTCAACAAAATCTTCCTTTAACAATTGAAGCCGAACGGGTCATTAAACTAGTCTTTTTAGAAGCTACTGACTTAGATGATCATATCATAGATACCGAACACCTTTTATTAGCAATTTTAAGAACTGACAAAGGTATTATTAAAGAGATTTTAGAAAATTACGGAATAAATTATTCTGTAATTAAAAAAAATCTAACCGGTTCTGAAACTGAAAGTTTTTTTGAGGATTCACTTTTCAACCCAAAAGGTAAAATTGAAGGTGATGATGATGACGATGATTTCCCGTCAGAAAAGAAAAAATCCTTTTCTTCATCTGCTTCAAAAAGCTCCACAACACCCGTATTGGATAATTTTGGCATTGACATTACCAAAGCAGCCGAAGAAAATAAACTGGACCCCATTGTCGGTCGCGAAAAAGAAATACAACGACTCTCACAAATTCTCAGCCGTCGCAAAAAAAATAATCCGGTATTAATTGGTGAACCGGGTGTCGGGAAGTCAGCTATTGTAGAAGGATTAGCAATGCGTATTATCAAGCGGCAAGTTGCACGGGTTTTATTTGATAAACGCGTCATTACATTGGACTTAGCTTCCATTGTTGCCGGCACAAAATATCGCGGACAATTTGAAGAAAGAATGAAAGCCATTCTGAATGAACTTTCGAAAAATGATGATATCATTTTGTTTATTGATGAAATTCATACTATTGTAGGTGCCGGTTCAGCCACAGGCTCACTGGATGCTGCCAATATGCTAAAACCAGCATTAGCTCGTGGAGAAATCCAATGTATCGGAGCTACCACTCTCGACGAATATCGTCAGTATATTGAAAAAGACGGAGCTTTGGAACGCCGCTTTCAAAAAGTAATGGTTGACCCTACTACTGTTGAAGAAACAGTAGAAATTCTTAAAAACATTAAATCACACTACGAAGATTATCACAATGTTCGATATTCCAATGCTTCCATCGAAGCATGTGTCTATCTAACTGAACGATATATTAGCGACAGGCATTTACCCGACAAAGCCATTGATGCCTTGGACGAAGCAGGTGCCCGTGTTCATATCTCAAAAATCCATATCCCGAAAAAAATTCTTTCGTTGGAAAAAGAATTAGAAAAAATCAAGCAACAAAAATTACTTGCCGTCAAACAACAGGATTTTGAGAAAGCAGCCAGCTTCCGTGATTCCGAGAAAAAAATAAAAGAAAATATCAGTGAAGAAAAAAAGAAATGGGAAGAAAACTTAGCTATTAACCGTGCAAAAGTTGATGAACAAGAAGTTGCTGAAGTTGTTGCTTTAATGTCTGGAGTTCCCGCACAAAGAATTGCACAAGCCGAAGGAATGCGATTGGCAAAAATGGAAGAGGTTTTACGCAAAAAAGTTATTGGACAAGATGATGCTATCGTTAAAATCTCAAAAGCTATTAAACGAAATCGTGTGGGATTGAAAGATCCGAAACGCCCCATCGGATCATTTATCTTTCTCGGACAAACCGGTGTGGGAAAAACTTATCTAGCAAAAATGCTTGCAGAATATCTGTTTGATTCTGCCGAAGCTCTTATCCGTGTTGATATGAGCGAATATATGGAAAAATTTTCCGTATCGCGACTTATTGGCTCACCTCCGGGATATGTCGGTTACGAAGAAGGAGGACAATTGACCGAGAAAATCCGTCGTCGTCCCTACTCTGTCGTTTTGCTTGATGAAATTGAAAAAGCTCACCCCGACATTTTTAATCTTTTGTTACAAGTATTGGACGAAGGACATTTGACGGACGGATTGGGACGAAAAATTGACTTTAAGAACACCATTATAATAATGACTTCCAATATCGGCACAAGACAATTGGCTGAATACGGTTCCGGTGTAGGATTTGATACAACTGCCCGAAAAAGTTCCGCAGAAGATCGTTCTCGCAGCATTTTAGAAAATGCATTACGGAAAGTTTTCAAACCGGAATTTCTGAACCGTGTTGATGATGTCGTAATTTTCAATCAGCTTGTGAAGAAAGACATCGAAAAAATTATTGACATTGAACTAAAAGGTCTTTACAAACGGACAAAAGACTTAAACTTAACAATTCAATTGTCTCCTGCCGCCAAAGCATTTTTGATTGAAAAAGGATACGACCAAAAATTTGGTGCCAGACCATTAAAAAGAGCTATTCAAAAATATGTGGAAGATGTTCTTGCAGAATACATTATTGATAATAATATCCGAAAAGAAGCTAATTTATTTTTAGGATACAGTAACAAAACAGGTACAATAACCGTTAAAAGAAAGTAATCAAGGAATAATATTTACAACTAAAACTGAAACTATGATACCGCGTCAAATTATTGCCC
>QNAD01000385.1 GCA_003641345.1 Candidatus Zixiibacteriota bacterium
ATTATTGAATACCTTCAGGTCTTTGATCATTTTTACGAAATTCACCACAAAAAATCCGGTAGAAAAGGACTATCTGCCAACTCAGTTAAGATTTTAAAAATCTGCGAAGGAGTAAACGAAGAATTGCGGCAGGAACAAAAGATTGTAGTACTCCTGCAACTACTTGAATTTATTAGCTACGATAGTGATAATGTTACCGACAAGGAACTTGATTTTGTTAAAACGGTTTCAGATACTTTTAATTTCCCAAGCGAGGAATTTTTTAATGCTAAAGAATTCATGTTCGGAAATTTTGATAAAACACCTAATCGTTCCAAGCTGTTAATTATTAACAATAAAGAAACCATTGAAGATACCGAAATAAAACATACTGTTCAAGCAAAATTACAAGGCGACATTTATGTCCTATTCCTACAATCAACCGACACTTACCTGTTCAAATATCTTGGTGAACAAAATCTCAAATTGAATGGTCAACCCATCAAACCAAATTGGAGTTATATTTTTGATAAAGGTGCTTCTATTCGTGGAGGTGTTATTTCTCCTATTTATTATAGTGACATCGCAGGAACTTTCCTTGAAACAGCTGTTACCGAAAGATTAGTTTTCACAGCAAAAGACATTGTCTTCAGATTTAAGAATAGTGAAAACGGCATCCACAAATTCACTTTCAGTGAAGAAACCGGCAGACTAATAGGTATCATGGGAGGTAGTGGTGCAGGTAAATCTACGCTACTCAATATTTTTAACGGAAAATATCATATTCAATCAGGACAAATCACCATCAACGGATTCGATTTACATAACGATAAAGAAAAATTGGAAGGCATCATCGGTTTTGTTCCACAAGACGACCTACTAATTGAAGAATTAACCGTATTTCAAAACCTGTATTACAGTGCCAAGCTTATTTTTGACAATAAAACCAATGAAGACTTGGAAAACTTGGTTGAAAAAGTTTTGAAAGACCTTGACTTATTTGAAATCAGACATTTAAAAGTTGGCGGACCGTTAAACAAATTTATCAGTGGAGGACAGCGGAAACGACTAAATATTGGTTTGGAATTGCTAAGAGAACCTCCCATTATGTTTGTTGACGAACCAACTTCCGGTCTCTCATCTATGGACTCTGAAATGGTGATGGACTTGCTAAAAGAACAAGCTCTGAAAGGCAAATTAATTATTGTAAATATTCACCAACCATCATCAGACATTTACAAACTATTCGACAAAATATTATTTTTAGATAAAGGTGGTTTTGCTACTTACTACGGTGATCCATTAGATGCTGTCACTTATTTTAAAAAAGCCGTAAATCATGTGGACGCCAATGTAAGCGAATGTTCCGTTTGTGGTAATGTCAATCCGGAAACTGTCTTACAAATCATTGAAACAAAAGTAGTTGATGAATACGGGAAACAAACCAGAGAACGAAAAATTCCACCAAAAGAATGGTATGAACGATTTGTCAGAGAAATTGATTCCAAGTCTGAAGTAAAAGAACACTCCGGAAAAATTCCTGAGAATGAATTTAAGCTTCCTTCACGATTCAAACAGTTTTTCATTTACATGAAACGAGATGTGCTTGCCAAAGCAACAAATAAACAATATTTGTTAATGAACCTGCTTGAAGCACCGTTATTAGCAATTATTTTAGGATTTTTTACAAAATACATTGCCGGTGATGAATATAATTTCTCACTAAACGAGAATCTGCCCGGCTACATGTTTATGGCAGTTGTTGTCTCCTTATTCCTTGGGATGACTGTTAGTGCCGAGGAGATTATTCGCGATATTAAAATTCAGGAACGGGAATCTTTTCTCAATCTGAGTCGCTTTAGCTATATTAATTCCAAAGTTGTGCTAATGCTTTTCATCTCTGCCATTCAAACGATTTCTTTTGTTGTTTTAGCAAATCTAATCCTTGGAATTCATGGGCTAACATTCCACTACTGGCTTATTCTTTTCGCCACTTCTGCTTTTGCCAATTTGGTTGGACTAAACATATCTGCTGCCTTAAATTCAGTTGTAACTATATACATTATGATTCCTTTTATTTTGGTTCCCGAATTATTGTTGAGTGGCACAGTCGTAAAATTTGATAAACTACATAAAAGTCTTGCTTCTGAAAAATATGTTCCCATGGTAGGTGATTTTATGACCTCCCGATGGGCTTACGAAGCAATGGCAGTTACAGAGTTCAAAGACAATCTCTACGAAAAGAATTTTTACGAAATTGATAAAGAAATGAGTGACGATGCCTATATATACAGTTCACTCATTCCAAATCTGGAAAATAAAATTACTTCTATCAAAAATAATCTGTTCAAAAATGAAGAACCCGAAAAAACACAAGAATATTTTGATATCCTACTCTATGAGGTTGACCACATCGGTCATATGACAGGAAAAACATTTAAAAAATATCCATTTACCCTTAATCAACTTAAAGATAAAAAGTTCATAAAATGGCTTAATCGTTATTTGACAGATGTTAAACTAGAATATAGTCATAAACGACAAGATGCTGCCAGGAAAAAAGATGAGATATACAATGACCTTATCAAAAAATTAGGTAGTACCGATGCCGTAATACAACTAAAAAAAGATAACTATAATGAAAATCTTGCCGACTTGGTACAAAACAAAAGAGAGCTCGTAAGAATAAAAGACGGTGACGGCGAAATGATTCGTAAAATAGATCCAATCTTCTATTATCCCGAAAATTCTTATGGCAGAGCACAATTATATGCTCCCGTAAAAAAAATCGGTAAATTTTACATTGATACACTTTGGTTTAATGTCATTTTTATCTGGCTCACTACCCTATTCATGTATATCGTTCTGCAATTTAACTGGTTA
>QNAD01000386.1 GCA_003641345.1 Candidatus Zixiibacteriota bacterium
GTTTTTATATCCTTCCGTTTCTCAATTATCAGCATTGACAATGAACCAATGACATTAAACGAGGCAATCAATAAGATTAATGCTAAAATCAAAAACACAATTACTTTTTCTGTCCGCATTATTTTATACAAAAACTGATGCTGCTCAAAACGGTTTTTGATAACGACTTTGTCTCCAAAAATTTTAGTCAAGTCTTCTCTTACATTTCTTTCCGTAATATCCTCACTTACATCAATTTCCAATCCTGTAATTTGATTCTTATAATCGAGCAAGTGACTAACAAACTTTATCGGCAACAAGATATGCTCATCAATTTCCGGCTCTACCGAAAATGTTCCTACAGGCACCACTAACTGTTGTTTAAACGCCTCATCTGGATTCATCGTCACCTTCTTCAAGCGGCGTGGCACATAAATATGCAGCGGTTTGAAAGCTTCTAACTGCAATCCGAGAATACCCGCAATAGATTGACCAATTACTGCCGTGGGCACACTGTCGTCATTCAAAAGAAACTGCCCCGCAGTAATCATAGAATCCATACCGGACAATTTTACAAAATCATCGGTAACCCCCATCAGATGAGCAGGAAAATACTTGTCGCCATATTTCACCAACGCATTTTCTTCAACTACAGGCACAACATATTTCACGCCTTCAACTGCTAACACCTGCCGGAATAAATTGCTATCAACACGAAATGTTTTTCCGCTTACCGCCTCAATTCTAAAATCAGGATCAAACGAATCGTAACGGGAAATAATCAATTCTTCTAGCCCGTTAAAAATAGACAAGATCACGATCAATGCCATGGTACCAATGGCAATACCCACAACACTAATCAACGAAATAAGATTAATGACATTGGTTGATTTCTTAGAGAAAAAATAATGCCGGGCTATAAAGAGTGAAAGTTTCACCTTTTTTTGTTATTATTGTTGAAGAAGATTTTCAATATTCTTGGCATAATCGTAAGAATCATCAATAAAAAAAAGTAATTCCGGAATTTTCCGAACATTCTTGATTTTACCACCAAGCAACTTCCTAATAAATTTATTCTGACTATTTACAAGTTTAAAAATCTCATCGCGTTTTTCTGTCGGCAAAATACTTAAATACACTTTTGCCAACGATAAATCCGGTGCCAAACGAACCTGTGTAATACTCACCAGTCCGCCACCTGAAAGCTTATCTTTTTCGCGTTGAAAAATTTCGGATAAGCTCCTAAGGATTAAACTCTCAAGCCGATGTTGACGAATACTATTATTCTTCATTTTCTAGTATTTTAGTTAAATCGGCAACCTGCCGCTGCAAAGCAGTAACCTCCCGTCTTAATTCAGGCAAATGTTTGAAAACCACATTCGACCGTTGAAAATCCTTGATATTAAAAGCCGGAGACCCCTGAATTATTTGGTTGTCTTCCACATTATTTGTGATTCCCGCCTGAGCACCAATTATAACATGTTCCCCTATTTTCAGATGACCGGCAAATCCAACTTGTCCTGCTATCATACAGTTTTTACCTATTTTGGTAGAACCACTCACACCAACTTTAGCAGCAATTACGGTATTTTCACCAATCTCCACATTGTGAGCAATCTGAATCTGATTATCTAATTTCACATTTTTACGAATAATAGTAGAACCGATAGTTGCACGGTCAATAGTGGTATTTGCACCTATTTCTACTCCGTCTTCGATAGAAACATTCCCAATTTGAGGCACTTTCTCGAACGCTTTGTTATCTTGTGGTGCAAACCCAAAGCCATCAGCACCAATTACCACACCGGCATGCAAACGGCAATCACTGCCAATCACACAGTGATGATAGATTTTTACACCGGAATATAATACGGTATTGTCCCCTATCTCTACATTATCGCCAACAAAAACCTGTGGATAAATCCTAACATTTTTACCTACTTTTACATTTTCACCAATATACGAAAATGCACCTACAAAAATATCTTGTCCAAGAACAGCCGTATCACTAATAAATGTATTGTCTTCAACGCCTGTTTTTCCCTGCCCATTCATTTGCTCCTGATACAATTCCAATAATTTTGCAAATGCCTTGTAAGTGTCATCAACACGGACAAGTGTTGCTGAAATTTTATCTGTCAACTCAAATGATTTGTCAATTAACACTACCGATGCCTTTGTATCATATAAATAGTGTTGATATTTCGGATTTGCCAAAAAAGTGAGAGTTCCGGGTTTGCCTTCTTCAATTTTTGAGAAATTGTCAACTTCTTCCTGTTGGTTTCCTTCAACAATTCCGTCCAAGAAATCAGCAATTTGCTGTGCAGTAAACTTCATTTATAATAATTTTCTGTTACAAAAATACATTTTAAAATCATACCGCTAATCAATAGGGAATTATAATTTTATTTCTTTCGGATAACAAACAAAATATTTTACAGCATCACTCAGGAAGAAATTTTTGCTAAGAATCTCTGACACTTGCGACAAAGGAAGCACATTATCGGGTGAGAAATAAATCATTATCTCATTTGTTGTCCCTTGTTTCCCTGTTTCAATCTTATCACTAACAAAATAATAATTAATGTCCTTTGGCTCTATTTTCATGAATTCAATAACTTTTTCGGTAATCTTGTTCTCCATATCCTTATCAAAGGGTGTTTTTTGTAATTGAATTTTAAACAATCGCCTATTTACAAGCCGTGAAGACAGGTCAGAAAGTATTTTATCCGGATGGAAACACCATACTTTTAACGAGGTCATTATATCATAATCGTCTAATAATGTAAAAATCTCCAATACTTTTTTCTTTTCGCCTGCAAAATCAACAGATGTCAGCAAATCATTCTTTCCGACATTTTCGTAAAGGAA
>QNAD01000387.1 GCA_003641345.1 Candidatus Zixiibacteriota bacterium
CACAAGTTCAAATGCATGGGACCGTCAATAGCTTCCATTACATTCAAAAAAGAAATATCTTTTGGAAGTCTATCTAAACGGTAACCGCCTTTAACGCCTTGGTAAGAAACCAAAATACCAGACATGGTTAAATCCTTTAAGATTTTTGCTAAAAATTCCCTGGGAATTGCTTCTGCTTCTGCAATAGAATTGATAGAGCCTAATTTACCTTTTGGTAAAGTCGCCAAATGCTTAACGGCACGGAGTGCATAATCTGATTTTCGAGATAATCTCATTTACAATACCTTCCAAATATAATATTAAAAAATTATTCTTAACTAAGTTGAATTGTTTCTCAACTCTTCCATTTTAAGTTAATAATTATACATAAGAAGACGTAATTTGTCCATAGAAAAATGGAATAATTCAGTACTTTTTATCTGACTTGTCCATATTTATCATATTTTAGAAAAATATAATATTGTAAGAGATACTAAGTTTATAATTAACCTTCTATAATTGTCTAAATTTCTCCCTGTAAAAGCATAAATATATGCCGATAATCATAAGATAAAGGATAATTATAGGTTACCAGTATGTTTTTAAATAATATAAAAGGTTACTCTTTGTTTGAAATGATAATTGTTATTGTAATTATCAGTGTACTAACTACTATAACTCTAAAATCATTAAAAACCAGTTCCGATATAAACCGTGTTGAGAAAACCAAAGAAGAACTTTTGCAACTTGCTTATTCTATTGCAGGTAATCCAAATGTAGTATCTGCAGGGAAAAGAACAGATTTTGGTTATATTGGAGATATCGGGGCTTTGCCTGCCAACCTTGATGCTCTCGTTCAGAACCCGGGTGGATATACAACCTGGAATGGTCCATATTTAAAAGATGATTATTACCTTTCTGCCGCAAGTTCTGAGTCAGAATTCAAAATTGATGCTTGGGGAACAGCTTATACTTTTAGTGGAAGTATCACAATATCTTCAACCGGCAGTGGATCATCGATTACCCAAAAAATAGCTAATTCGTCAAATGATTTATTATTAAACGAAATTTCGGCAGTTATTACTGATATAAACAACAGCCCTCCCGGTACAACTTATAAAGATTCTTTAAGGTTTATTCTCAGTTATCCGAATGGAACGGGTAGCACAACCAATAAATCATTGACACCTTCGCGAAATGGCTTTATCCAGTTTGACTCAATTCCAATTGGAATTCATACTCTTAAAATTGCTTATATACCAACGGCAGATACTCTAACCAGAATTATATCTGTTGCCCCCGGACAAAATTATTATACGGAAATTCAATTAAATGAAGATTTATGGTAACAATGAAAACTCTAAATAACAAAAATGGATTCAGTCTGATTGAATTAACAATGGTGATAATTATCATTGGTATTATGACCTCTATCGCTATGCAATCTATGAATGCTGTTATTGATGATGTTCGGGAAAGCAAAACCAAACAGGAAATGGAAATGCTCTCTGATGCCATTGTTGGCAATCCGGATATAACAGCAGATGGCAAACGGTCTGATTTTGGTTATGTTGGTGATATTGGTGCCTTCCCCCCTAATCTTCAAGCTCTATATACAAATCCGGGATATGCCAATTGGAATGGACCATATATTGAATTGGGGATTTCAGAAGACAGCGATGGTTATAGTATTGACGAATGGGGACAGTCTTATACCTACATTGTCGGAAGCATGATCAGATCAACCGGAAGTGGAACTAATATTGATAAAAAAATTGCCGATGCCCAATCGGATTATCTTTTGAATCATTTTGATGGAAACATTAAAGACCTGAACGATTCAATACCCGGAGCAATATATAAAGATTCTGTCAATATAAGTATCAAAATTCCAAATGGTGCCGGAACAGATATTACAAAAATTTATCACCCGGATTCATCGGGAGATTTCACCCTTGATACTCTTCCGGCGGGACTCCATGAATTAAGAATCATATATACTCCCGATGTTGATACTATCTTTCGGTATCTGACAATTTTACCTCGTCATAAAAGCAGTAAAGATTTTTCTTTTGCTTCAGCTTATTTTGGCTCTGGTGGTGGAAGCAGTAGCAGTTCTGAAATTCTTAGGCCAAATGGAGCAGGATCCTTGAGTCAACTTACCTCTTCGGGTTGTTCTAACAATTGGGAATGTGTTGATGAGGAAACTTCTGATGATGATGCCAGCTATGTCGAGGGTAGCGGTAGTAGTTGGAACGATGATCTTTATTCAGTAGAAAACAGTTCGGTTAGTTCCGGTACTATTGATAGTCTGATTATTTATATGAATTGTTGGGGTAGCAATTCCGCTCGAAAAGCAGAAACAATTCTGAGAGCCAACAATAATAATTATAATGGTTCATCGAATAATTTATCAAGCACATACACTGTATATTCAACATTGTATATAAATAACCCGAATACATCCTCACCTTGGACATGGACAGAGATAGATAATCTTGAAATAGGTCAATCCATAAAGCAAAATGGACGCTGTACTCAGGTATGGGTTGAGGTTTTTTACACAAATTAAAATTATGAATATAAATAAAATAAAAGACCAAATCGGAATTTCTCTAATTGAAGTTGTTTTAGTTATAACTATAATGGGAATACTTGTTTCGGTAGCAATGAACTCCGCATCGCAGTTTTCTGAAACGGCAAAAATTGAAGAAACCAAACAGGAATTAGATAATATTGCAATTGCTATCACAGGGAATTCTTTGCTTAACAATAACGGCGTAAGAACTGATTTTGGATATGTTGGTGATATTGGTGCTTTGCCGAATAGTCTGGACAATTTAAACTCTGACCCGGG
>QNAD01000388.1 GCA_003641345.1 Candidatus Zixiibacteriota bacterium
ATTTTGGTGACAACGGTGAATTTTTTGGACGTCTCGATTTTCTCTATGATGCTTCTGATACGGTTCAATATGATTGGGAATTACGGGAAGGTTATTTCAAGTTCCGTTTAGGCAGTAATATTGATATTAAAGCCGGACGGCAGATTTTAACGTGGGGGACTGGTGATTTGGTCTTTATTAATGATATTTTTGTTAAAGACTACCGTTCATTTTTTGTAGGAAGGGACGACCAGTATTTGAAAGCTCCCCAAAATGCAATAAGAATAGAATACTATAATAATTTTGGTTCATTCTCACTTGTCTGGACACCTCGTTTTGAAGCTAATCGTTTGCCGACTGGAAGAAAACTAAGTTATTTCCATCCGATGGTTGGTTCTATTGTAGGCGAAGATTTTTATTTTGAGGCTCCTTTGCCTGAACCTAAATTTGAAAATTCGGAAATCGCTACCCGTTTCAGCAAGCGACTTGGCATGTATAACACTTCCCTTTATTTCTATAAAGGATTTTATAAGAATCCAATTGGGTCTGATATAGGTGGCAATCCTATTTACCCAAAATTGAATGTTTATGGTGCTTCTATTAGGGGTGTGCTGGCAGGAGGAGTTGTTTGGCTTGAAGGTGGTTACTATGATTCCCGTCAGGATGCGGATGGTGATAACCCATATATGCCTAATTCAACTATTCAAGGGCTATTTGGTTTCGAGCGCCAGATTGCAACAAACTTGACGGCAAATATTCAATGGCAAGTTGATATGATGTTGGATTATGATTTTTATGAACAGCAGCAAACCGGAGCCGGAATGTATGTTAGAGATGAAACCAAGCATATGTTGACTTCCAGAGTCACGAAACTTTTATATGATGAACTTATTACATTATCAGGATTTGTTTTTTATTCACCATCGGAAGAGGATATGTATATTCGCTTGTCAACTTCTTATAAATATACTGACGAAATTAGCCTTATGGCTGGTGCCAATATCTTTGATGGTAACTATCCGGCTTCTGATTTTGGAACATCTATGTTGAACGACAACTTATATCTTAAATTAACTTATGGATTTTAATTTCGTTTTTTACAAATAGGAGTATGATTATGAGCTTAGAAAACTCAATTCGAATGATAGCGGGATTGGTGGTATTGTTTTCATTGGCAATGTCAATTTATGTTTCTGAATTCTGGTTAATTTTGAATGCTTTTGTTGGTTTTAATTTACTTCAATCCTCAATAACGAAATTTTGTCCTGCTGAGATTATTATGAGAAAACTGTTTTTTTCTAAAAAAATAGAGATTATTGACTAAATAAAATAAATATACAAGGGCGGAATTCCGCCCTTGTTCTAATTTCACCCAAAATAAACCGAATAGTCCAATCAATTAATCTTTTTTTATGTAAATAACATCTAAATAGTAAGTAAATTAGTTAGTAAATAAAAAAATACGGAGATTGATATGGCTTCTAAAAAAATCCACAAACGTGGCCTTACGTCGTTTTTTACACTTTTTGGATTCTTAATAATGTCAGTTACTGGGTTGGTTTTATATATTGTACCAGCCGGAAGAATTGCTTATTGGATAAACTGGGAAATAATAGGAATGACAAAAACCGATTGGGGTAACATTCATATTCTGTCGAGTATTTTGTTTATTATTGCCGGTGGTTTTCATACCTATTTCAACTGGAAACCATTAATGAATTATTTTAAGGATAGAGCAAGAAAGGGCGTAAAGCTTCGTCGCGAATTAGCTATTTCATCAGCTCTATCTGTCTGGATAATCATTAGTGCAATATGGCCTTTTCCGCCTCTTTCCTATTTGCTGGATTTTAACGAGTGGGTCAAAGATACTTGGGTTGTGCAAGATGAATACGAGCCGCCTTTTGGTCACGCAGAATTGCTATCACTAAAGACTTTTACAAAAAAAATGGAAATTGATATTGTGGAAGCTACTCAAGAACTCAAGGCTAATGGTTTAGTATTTGAAAGTGCTGAAGAAATTCTGCAAGATATTGGCAAAAATAATAATATTTCCCCGATGAACATTTATCTCTTAATCAAGAAATTTGAACCAGCTCCAGAGCCAGAAAAGCTTGACACTTATACATCTGAATCAATCGAGATTGAATTTTCCGGCACCGGTTATGGAAACAAAACTATCGAATCAATCTGTGAACAGCTTGGTATTGACACTTCTTTAGCTATTACACGGCTTACTTTGTCTGGAATACCACACAATCTAAATCAAACAATGAAAGCTACTGCAGAGACAGCCGAAACAAAGGCGATAGAAATTATGAAAATACTTTTGATTGACGGATACAAACTTGAATAATGAGCTTGCTTTGTTATTCCGAGCGGAATGGCACAGGTAAAGGTGATTTTACGTGTAAATCACATTGTGGAAATGGAATCTCAATATCATTTTCTCTAAATATTCGTACTATTCACAGTTAATCTCTGACCGTGTGATATAGTGTCTTTTGGGATGGGCTACCCATCCTCTCAATACCATGTTCCATGAAGAATCTCCAAATCCAGAAAGTAGAACTTCCGGTTCTGGGCTATCAAGTACTTCAGAATGATTAAGAGCCACTTCCTTTAAAGTTTTTAGTATCTTATCAAGGTCAGATCCGTAGGAAACTCCAACTTCAATATCCAAGCGTATCTTATGGTCGCCGTGAGACCAATTGACTACATTTGAGGAAACAAATTCAGAGTTGGAACAATTATAGCAATATTATTCAATGAGATAATATGCATGACAGAAAATAAATTCTGATATTTGCAATTTTCATTCGTTGTTTGTATATTATAAATAGGAG
>QNAD01000389.1 GCA_003641345.1 Candidatus Zixiibacteriota bacterium
AAATAAATCACATGGCACCATACAAGTTACAGCGATGGATCATATTGATAAAGAAGGAGCTGGGCAAATTATTTTAATAGGTCCTCCTAATAGTGGAAAATCTTCGCTTCTTGATGTTTTTACTCATGCCAAACCACTTGTAGCAGATTATCCCTTTTCAACTCGCGAACCGCAAACAGGTATGATGACCTATGATACAGTCCAACTCCAACTGATAGACACACCTCCAATTTCAACCGATTTATATGAAAATTATATGTCCGGTCTGATAAGAAATGCAGATTTGGTTACTGTTGTTGCTGACCTTTCTTCGCAAACTATGATTGAAGATTTAAGCTTTATTTTGAAGAAATTGGAAGAAAAAAGAATTATCCTTAATCCGGAAATATCAGAAAAAAGCGAACAATCAGAAGATGCTCGTTTTGCATATAAAAAAACAATTATATGTGCTCATAAAGAATACGAAGATGAAACCTATAACCAGTTTAACAAATTGAAAAAGATTTTTGAAAATTTTGTTATTATACCCACTTCAATATTGGATGAAGAAAGCCTTAAAAATCTTCAGAAAGCTATTTTCACAGCCTTATCAATTATAAGAGTTTATACAAAACCAGTGGGACATGAACCGGACTATAATGATCCTATTATTCTTCCTGTTGGCGGAACTGTCGAAAAAGCTGCCGAGACTCTTCATCGCGATATTGCTGAAAAATTAAAATTTGCCAAAATCTGGGGAGATGGTAAATTCGACGGCCAAAAAGTTCAGGGAGATTTTGAACTGAATGATAAAGATATTGTGGAATTTCATATATAAAAAAAGTAAAATTATAAGTTGACTCAAACTTGAAGACGGCAAAGATTATTATATGAAAGATAAATTGAATTATGATATTTATGATGTCCTCTGGGCTCCGCTTAGAGCACTTTCTCCGAAAAAAATATTTACAATGACTTTTTTTCTTATCATCTCATTGTTGGTTTATGATATTTTTTCTTATATAGCTTTTGTCATTGATGGGGAAAAATTGTCAATTATTTGGAAAGTATATGATTTTTTCCCATTCTTTCATATTGTTTTAAAAAGTCCCTTGGCAAAAATAGTTTTCGGTGTCGGATTATTTGTTTGCACTATAATTGTAATGATTGGGCTGTTTTCAGTTTCGGCTATGGAAATTGAAAAAATAAGAGGTAATCCTTTTTTATCTATAAAACAATCTATTAAATTTGGCTTTCAAAGGCTTAACCAAATGCTTTTAGCCGAGTTGGCAATTGTTATGTTTTTGTTATTTGTTGTTATTCTCTTCTGGTTATTTGGGTTGTTAGGTCGTATTCCGATTGTAGGGGAATGGTTGGTGGCTCTGTTTTTTCTGTTTCCCGGTTTTATTGTAGCGATTTTTGCGGTTTTCATTTTTGTAGTTTTTCAAATATCAGTAATATTGCTTCCAGCTGTTACTGCCGCAGAACGAAAAGGGGAAACGTTTAATTCTATATTAGAAACTTTCTCAACAATTATCAGACAACCATTCAGGTGGGTTGGTTATACTGCTTATAGTTTGGTCGCCGCCAAATTAGCTGGGTTTGTATATGCCTATACCTGTTATCGAGCGGTGCAATTCTCAGTTTTGTCGGCATCGATGTTGGGTGGAGAGAAAATTGAAAGATTAACCCGTTCCGGATTTTCTCATTTACCTATTGATTCTTCCTTGGTGAAGTATATGTTCAATATTTTCCCCGGCTTTGATTTTTCATTTTCGTTGGCTCAATGGTCAAGAGGTGGTACCGAGCAAGTTGCAGGATATCTGATGTCGATTATGCTTTTTTTGATTTTTGCTTCGGTGATTGGCTATATGTTTTCGGTTATTGCTATTGCTCAGGCATCCGGATTTGTAGCTATCAGAAAAATCAAAGACAACTACAAAATCGGCGATGAAAAACCATTGTTTGCCGAACAAAACCTTGATAAATAATAACTTATAAACTTTAATTTCTCATCCATAACATAGGTCTCTTCCCACGGCATAATCAATCTCCTTTAATTATACTGTATTATATCTGTTACCTATGTCCTCGGTCTATTCTGTTACCGATCTCACTGGTTTGTACCGAAGAAAACCACACCGCAAGCGGTGGGTTACCTGTAAGTAAAAGTAGTACAAGGGAAGGTCTCTCTTATTCTTGAGACCTACCTATTTGCATAAAATATAAAAGTCATGTCTCCAAAAAAGAGAGACATGACCTACTTCTCCTATTTTCTCTAATCGTTCGCCATTGGCAGAGTGGTGCTACTCACCCTCTATTATCTGTATTATTTATTCTGTCGTTATATTTTTTACCCTGTCGTTATGTTTTTTATACTGCTGTTATATTTTTTATTTTGTCGTTCCTGTGAAAGGGCTTGTTGATAAACCCTCATTTCAGTTGTGTCGGGTCCTGATTCACCGGAGGTGGATTGTGACCCGACACTTAAGTAATTGTAATTAAAGAGCGGTAGGTCACAAAAATCTGTTTATACAGATTTTCAGGACCCACCGCAACATCTGTGAGATTTCTTCAACAAGCACTCAAGTCGGGAATGACAAAGGCAAAAGAATAGAAAGAATAGAAAGCAAAAGAGTAGAAAGAATAAGGCGGGTCGCAGAGATTGCGAGAACTAATATTTCAGAACAAATTTAGGCAATGTCATGGATTTTGTGTAAACAAGTTAATTCGTTATTTCAAATTCAGATTTTGCAAAATATTACCATTTTTTTTGTAAAATTCTAAAAGTCCGCATGGGTTTGCAAACTTTTCGCTCAAAAGTTGCAATTGTAGCATCT
>QNAD01000390.1 GCA_003641345.1 Candidatus Zixiibacteriota bacterium
CGTTATGTTAGGTTACTGTAATCAACCGGATGAAGAAAAACAGGTATTACAAAATGGCAATTTATATACCGGTGATTTGGCACATAAAGATAAAGATGAGTATTTCTTTATCGTCTCTCGAAAAAAAGAAATAATTAAAGTAGGCGGCAACAGAGTTGGCGCCAAAGAGATTGAAGAACGAATTCTGGAACATGAAGCTGTGCATGAAGTAGCTATCATATCGGTAAAGGATGAAATTTTGGGCGAAGCTATCAAGGCTTATATTGTAACGCACAATGGACAAAATTTAAGCGAAAAAGAAATCCAGGATTTTGTGATGATAAAATTAGCTCGACATAAAGCTCCTAAATTTGTTGAGTTGATTGATGAATTACCCAAATATCAATCCGGCAAAGTAAACAAATCAGCGTTATCTGAATTGTAAATATTCTTTCTAAATGCTGTGGGGAATTTTCTCTAATCCAGTAAAACACTCTTATTTAAAGAATTTTTAATATCCCATCATAAAAATTGATAAAAATAATAATAAATTTTCCGATAATACTAATATCGAAAAATATAAATAGCACTTTAAAAGGAATTTTGTAAATGAAACTAAAAGCATTATTGATTTTAGGATTAGCCTTGCTGGTATTGTTGACAGTTAGCTCTTTAAATGCAAACGAACAGGACTTGGATTATAAAACAAAATTCATAGTCAAATTAGTTAAATTTGTTGAGTGGCCCGACGGAAATAAAACCGGTAGTGACGGTAATACTCTGATTGCCGTTATTGGCAATACAGCTCTAACAGAAAAAATAAACTCAAAAGCTAAAGAAGTAAATTCAACTAATATTGTTGCAAAAGAAATGACAATAGACGATGATTTTGCGTCGGCACAAATTGTATTTATAGCTACTCAAGATAAATCTGAATTACCTGCGATTCTAAAAAAAGTATCCGGAAAACCAATTCTTACTATTTCTGATGCAAATTATTTTGCTAATTTTGGTGTTATGATTAATTTTTTCAAAGAAAATGATAGTTCTGAAGTTGAGTTTGAAGTAAATAAAATAGTAGTTGACGATTCCGGACTTAAAATAAGTTCAAAACTTCTTAAAATGGCTAAGTTGCTATAATTTTCTAAAGTATTAACCCTTCAAACCTCCTTTTGAAGGGTTTTTACAGTATTTAAAAATTGCCCATCATAAAATTATCTTGTATATTTCTTATTATCTATTATATTCACTATTGTACTGTACATAAGATATTAGGAGTTATTATGGGTAAATTTATATCAAAAATATTAATTAGTTTGATGTTGATATTTATATTTTTTACCTACGGATTTGCCAAAGAACAAATAGATGCAATAAAAGTTGAGTCTAATAATTCAAAAACTAATCAGACAATACAAATTCTTCCTAAAACATTGAACCAGATTTCAAACAGCTCTTTGACATCTGCTAAATTAATCGGGGAACAGATAAACTGGCAAGTAATCTCCGGCGGTGCTACCGATGGATCTTCGGCTAATTATAAACTATTTGGAACTGTTGGTCAAACTGCAGTCGGTAGTGGAACATCAACTAATTATACGGTCGATCATGGATACTGGCAGGATTTTTCATCTTCATCAGCTATGTGTTGTGATATTTCCGGAGATGCTAACAATGATGGAATAATTGGAATATCTGATTTAACGTATTTTGTAGATTATATGTTTAACAGCGGTCCTGCTCCGGTTTGCTTTGAAGAATTTGATAATAATTCTGATTGTATTTCAGGTATTTCAGATTTGACCTATTTTGTAGATTATATGTTTAACTATGGACCAGACCCTGAACCTTGCCATTTATGCGGATAAAAAACTGTTCAATTCTGTTCCGTACGCCTCAGCACATTTTCAATCAATGGCGATTAACGAAGCAATCTAAAATTATTCAATTTTTAATATATAATGATATAAATAAAAATCTCTCCGCTAGAAATTCTTAACGAAGAGATTTATATAATATTTTTTCAAAAATTAGAAGAATGTTATTTCAACTCCCGCAAACATCATTCCAACCAATGACAGCGTTATCATTACGGCAATCAAGAAGCTTGATGTTATAGCCGCCGTTGTAATACCTTTTCCTTTTGATATACCTAAAACTTTAGACAACCCAATACCTTCGACAATAACTGCCCAAATCATGAAAAAATCACAATAGTAAAGGATTGAATATAAAATTGAGGTAAACCCTTTGCCCGGCATCGCTGCCGCAAAGCCGTACGAGACTAACATCGAGCCTTTTGCTAATACCATTGGGATTCTTAAAACCCCTCCTACCATTGATATTAAACCTGCTAAAAGTATAACTGCCCAAATCGTTTTGAAATTAGAATCTCCGGCAAAAACAAATTTACCGATAAACATAGCAATGCCAGCCGAAATCAGAGTAATGACCAAAACTACAACCCCACCGGACAAACCGCTAACAAAGGGATTGCTATTCTCAGCCTGGGTTTTCATTTCTTGTAGAATTTCAGCCGGAATCACTGTTGAGGTTTTAAGCATATCATACTGAAGCATGCTACTGTATTTTGCGGTTGCTATGCCTGTAATTGATGCAAGTACAAAAGTTAGAATAATCACCACTAACAAAGTAGGTTTCTTTTTAAAATCTTCCATCGCCTGAGTTGGTGATGTAAAGATTCCGATTATAATACTCCAAATACTTCTTGGAGCAGCTTCAACTGATTCAATTGGTTGGTTATTTGTTTCCATAAAATCTCCTTAGTTATCTTAAATAAAGATACTCAATAAAGATATAAATATTCAACACTTTTTTA
>QNAD01000391.1 GCA_003641345.1 Candidatus Zixiibacteriota bacterium
GAATTAATAACTTGGAGCTTATTTTCAAATTTACCCATTCGGCTTGCTGGTTATTGATTTCAAAACGATAGCTGTAATATTTGGGTGTGAAATTAATAATTCCACCTTGCTGACAAAAATAATCCAAATGATTTCCAACAGTTAAGCACGGTTTATTTGTGGTTGTTTTTAATATTTGAATTAGTTCAGTATTATCCACGCCATCAACAAATAAAATCTGACAATCGGGAATTTTGGAAATGTCTTTTATATAAATAATTTCTACCGTTCTGCCATTAATCTTTTTCCCTTTTATCATTTCGTTTAAAACAATTTTCATGGTATTGTTGCGGATTACCCCAATTTTGAAAGTTTTTCCTTTTAGTGCTTGTTCATTAGGCCATTCAATAAACTTTGTAAAATTGTAAATAAACGCGGACTTTAGCTCAAATTCCGTATATTTCTGTGCTTGTGCTTGTTGTAGAAATACCAAGCTGAGAAATAAAAGACAATATGTCCAAATTCGTTTAATCAAAATATTTTTCCTGAATGATTATATCTACACGACGGTTTTGTTGTTTTTCTTTTTGTGTCTTTTCGGATTTTTTTGGTTCTCCCATACCCTTTATCTTGATTCTTGTCTTATTCACACCCTGTTCTTTCATTGTTCTTGAGATCTCAAAAGCCCGTTTGTAAGATAAATCCATATTTTCCTTCTTATTGCCATCACTATCAGCATATCCTACAATCTCAACCATCAAAGATGGGTTGTTGAGCAAAAATGTTATTAGATCAATTAGTTTTATTTGATATGTATGGGAAACAACAAATTTACCCGAAGCAAAAAAGTAAGAGATTCTATCAATTGTTTTAGTTTTTTCGTGGCTAGTTACATTTTTGTTTAATGAATCTTTTTTAGTTTTAAATGGATTAGAGACTTCATATTTTGATTTTACAGTATTCAGCGACGAAGCAATCCAAAAAGTATCGTTTCCAAGAATATGGGGTGTCAATATTTTATTGGAATCCAGTTGATTATAGAAAAATCTTTGGTTTGTTTTTTCTTTATAAACCGTTTCATTATTAATTTTTTGCAGTAATGCCGAATCTGTTGTATTGATAGCATCTTCTACCATTCCCATTAGTTTATTGTAGTTTTTGGAAGTATCAACAGTTTGGTTTTCTTTAGCATACATATTATTAACATATTCTAGCCCCATTGAATCGGTAAATGAGATAATATCACCGACAAGATTTAGTAACGGCTCGTAATTTTTGGATTGTGATATTTTTTCGAGTTGGAGTGTATCATTTTTAAAAAATCGTTCTGTGTCATAAAAAATATTATTAACCTCTATCTCTTCTCCAAGCTTTTTGTTTTCTATCTTCAAGAAGATTGGTTTTAATCTTATCTCCTGATAAAGTTCATAAAAATAACTTTGATAAGGCACATGAATTTTTATTAGATGGTCATAATATCCCTTTGCTTGAACCACCATATCATAATCTCTTCCCGGCGGAAAAATCATTAAATATTTACCGGTTTCCGGATTTGGATTATAAATATATTTGATTTTTCGGCTATCGGTAGCATCATATACTTTTATTTGTGCAGGAATAGGATTTTTTGTATCTGATTCATATATAAACCCCTTAACCAATGTTAGAGGAATAGACTGTTCCAGGCGAACTACATATAGATTAAAGTCACCCGTTTCATTATTCTTTGCTGAAGAATAATAAGCTAAATTTCCTTCGGCGTTCGGAACAAAAGAAATGTCATCGCTTGGTGTATTGATAGGAAATCCCATATTTTGCGGGTCGGTCCAGTCGTTTACCGACACAGAAAAGTTGGAAACAAAAATATCGTATCCGCCAATTATTTTTCCTGTAATATCCGACGCAAAATAAAGCCGTTTGCCATTGGGATGGATAAAAGGAAAATTCTCATTCTCGGAAGAATTAATCATAGGTCCCAAGTTTTTTGGATTGTCCCATTTCCTGCTATCTGTTTTTACAGACATATACAAATCCATTTCTCCATAGCCCCCGGGTCGATTACTTGAGAAATAACACACATCACCGTCAGGCGTAAAACTGATTGCTCCTTCATCAAACAAAGAATTTATCCCTTCGGGCAAGGGCTCGAGCAAACTACATTCTGTCCCGTGTAATTCGCCTACAAACAAATCACCATTTTCCGGCGTAATATTCATTTTAAAAAATAAATACCGTGCATCAAAAGATATTCCTACCAACTGCGGAGGCGATACATATTTTTTTTTGTCATATTGAATTGAAATCGGTTGTGGTGTTCCCCATTGATCTTTTTCTTTTACCGACATCATAATTTGGCGAACGGAATCTATTAATAAATCGCCGGAATATTTGTGAAGAATTCGCGTAAAAAATAAAACATTGTTATCTGCCGAGATAAATGCTATTTTTTCAGAATTACCAGTATTGATAGGATAAGGAAGTGCAGAAACCTCGTATTTTTCCGAATCTTTCTGTAATACAAGGGCAAGAGAATCCATCAAAATTAATTCTTGTGCATTTCTAATATTACTACTATCTTTCTTGTCTGCCAACTTAAAATACTGTTGCAGCATTTTTTCCGACTTCAAAAACTGATAATTCAAATGATAGAGTTGACTTAAATCATAAAAAACTTCTTTAGGTAAAAATTTCTCGCCATTTTCGACGGCAAACTCCAAATAGGGAATACCCTTTGTTCTTTGATACTTCGTATTCAGATAACAAGCCCCAATATAATATTTTACATAAAAATCATCTTTTTGGTCTGTTGAATCAATTTTTAGAAAAATTGGCAA
>QNAD01000392.1 GCA_003641345.1 Candidatus Zixiibacteriota bacterium
AAAAAAATGAGAAAGTTATTATGGTTGCCGGAGGAGTTGGGTTTCCTCCATTGATGTATTTAGCTGTTGAAATGATTGAAAAAGGACATAACCCCAAAAATATAGTATATTTTTATGGTGGACATTCTAAAGAAGATATTCTTGAACGAGCCAGACTAAAAAAAACTGGGATAAATTTAATCCAAGTAACAGAGGATGGTTCAATTGGTTCAAAAGGATTAGTTACCAAGGTTCTGAAAAACTATCTAAATAAATTGGAAAGTCTAAAAAATTTAAGATTATATAGTTGTGGACCGGAAGGAATGTTAAAAGCTGTTGATGGAATAGGATTGGAATATGATATTCCCGGACAAATATCGCTGGAAGCTCCCATGCCTTGCGGAGTTGGAATTTGTCTTGGGTGTGTAGTGCCTCTTAAAAAGGGTGGGCACGCTCGGGTGTGTTGTGAAGGACCTGTGTTTGATATCGGGGAGGTTAGCTTATGAAGCCAGACATGAAAATAAATATTGCCGGTATTGAATTTGAAAATCCAATTATGACAGCTTCCGGTTGTTGTGGGTATGGAGAAGAATTAGCCGATTTATATCCTTTGTCTAAATTGGGAGCACTGGTTACAAAATCAATTACTCAGGAACCAAGATTGGGACATCCTTCTCCGAGAACAGCTGAAACAGCTTCGGGGATGTTAAATGCGATAGGTTTGGCAAATGTTGGACTGGATAAATTTATTACTGAAAAAATTCCATTTCTTGAAAAACAGAAAACAAAAATTATTGTCAACGTTGCCGGGTCATCAATCAAAGAGTATGTACATATCTGTGAAAGATTAAATGATATATCCCGAGTAGATATGATTGAGCTAAATATCAGTTGTCCTAATGTTGATGAAGGGGGAATGCAATTTGGTTCTGATGCAACGATGACTGAAAAAACAATCTCTGCTTGTCGGAAAGTATTCCATCGACCGTTAATCGCCAAGCTATCACCCAATGTGACCGATGTTGTTGCTATTGGAAAAGCTGCTGAAAATGGCGGTGCCGATATTTTTTCAGTAATAAATTCACTGGTGGGGACATCGGTTGATATTTATAGCTGGCGTACAAGACTTACTAATAATAAAGGCGGGTTGACCGGTCCGGCTATTAAACCGGTTGCTCTTGCCATGGTTAGTGCTGTATATGAAAATTGTAAACTGCCAATTATCGGAATTGGTGGTATAAGTAACTATGCTGATGTTGTCGAGTTTATGTTGTGCGGAGCCACAGCTGTCCAAATTGGCACAGCACTCTTTATTGATCCGATGACGCCTGTTAAGATAGTCAAAGAATTGAGCAAATACCTGAAAGAGAGAAAACTAAATAAAGTTACCAATCTTATTGGTAAAGTAAGGAAATATTGATGAGCGTAACCGATGAACTTGTAAAAATTCAAGAAGAAAACAAATCTTTGATATGTCTCGGTTTGGATTTGGACACAAAAAAAATGCCGGCTGAATATACTAAGAACTCACGTTCTATGTTTGAATTTGCTTATCAGATTATTGAAAATACCAAAGATGTTGTCTGTGCCTATAAACCCAATATGGCTTTTTTTGAAAGTATGGGACCGGAAGGATTATCACTTTTGAGATTAATTATTGACAGGATTCCTGAAGATATTCCGGTTATTCTTGATGGTAAACGAGGCGACATAGGTAATACCGCCAGTCATTATGCTACGGCATTATTTGAAAGATACGGTGCTACATGGATTACTGTTAATCCGTATATGGGTTATGATTCTTTGAGGCCTTTTTTAGAATATAAAGACAATGGCATATTTATTCTTTGTCTGACTTCCAATAATGGTTCAAAAGATTTCCAAATGCTTAATGTTGAGGGCAAGCCGTTATATGAAATTGTTGCTGAAAAAGTTGCTTATTGGAATAAAGACGGAAACTGCGGTTTGGTGGTTGGTGCAACACAACCGGAACAGTTAAAAGGCATTCGGTCTATTGCCCAAAAAATGCCTATTCTGATACCCGGAGTAGGAGCTCAAGGTGGTTCTTTGGAGTTAGCTACAAGAAACGGTACTGCCAATTTTACTCGTCCAGCGGTTATCAATGTTTCTCGTTCTGTTTTATATGCTTCAAGCGGAGAAGATTTCGCCAAAAGAGCACGCGAAGAAGTTTTAAAATTAAATAATTCCATTAAATCTTTTAAGAGTAGTGAACCAAGCCAACAGCAATCTGAACAACCACAAAATGACCAAAAAACTGAATTTGATAAAACTACAATTCAATCACAACTTTCAATTAAAGCAAACCCCATTGATGAACCAAAAGAATCAATTCAAACAACACCTGCTGAAAAACCAGTAGAGCCAAATCAAACTCATCAGGAAAATATTGAAAATGAATCACAAAATAATAATTTAGCTAAATCTGAGAATTCGGAGAATAAAGAACCTCAGGAACAGCACACAAATTCCAATAATTTTAATCAAAATAAAATCGAATATCCAAAACCTGAAAATATATCGAAACCTGTTGAGACAACAGAACAAAAACCAGATAAAGCTGAAATACCGGTTGAACCGGAAAAAACAAAAGAATATTCCGACAGAACTGAACCGTGGAACAAAAAAGACAACACAAATCAAGAAAATGAACCTAAAAATGTTCCATCTGGTAATATGAATTCAGAATCGGAAAAAACTGAAAAAGTACAAGATGAACAAAAAGAAAAACCAGCTTTTCGTCCATTGCCACCGCCGCCACCTATTCCAAAACCACCCAGCACTTTACCATTTGGCAATAAGCCGGGG
>QNAD01000393.1 GCA_003641345.1 Candidatus Zixiibacteriota bacterium
ATCAGAAATTTATAATGTAGATATTCTGCCGCTTGTTTTTGAAAATGTTTTTAAACTTAATTTGCCCAGCATTTTCCCAATTTCAGACAAAGCTAAAGAATGTTTACTTTATAGACTTGAAGGCTTATCAAAAGAAGAAACTTCAGACAAATTGGGTTTTGAATCTACGGAAATTTACCTGAGATTTTTAAATGACAATTATATATCAATGCAATCAATTGAGAGTCAGAACCCATTCCAACTCTGGTTGAATTCAAATGATTATTTTGGTTTTGAACCGGATTTTGATTTAGAAGAGATAGAAAAAAGTGATAAAATTTCTCACTTTAATGATCAGAAGAATAAATTTTTTAATAAGAAAATCTCAGAAATCAAATGTAGTTATGACTTTAGATCAGTTTGCTTGCCTTCAGGGGAAAAGTTATCATTAACTCCAAAACAAGCAAGTGTTTTACAAATACTTTATAATGCTATGTTAAATGAAACATCTGAATTATCACAAGGGACTATTATTCAAGAAGTTTATGGTGATGTTAAAACAAACCGACTAAAAAAATTATTCAATAATAACAGGATTTGGGATAAATTATTCGAAAATGGTTCAACTAAAGGATCATTTAAACTAAGAGACAAATTTAAGTAATATTATATTTTTTTACAAAAAATCATTAATTCCCACGTATACTCCCACAAAAGTAGACACTTTTTTTATTTTTTCTAATTTTTTTTGCTAAAGTTCCCACGTAGCTCCCCCCCCTACTTTTGTTTATTGTGGCATGGCTATTAATTTACGAGAGGAAAATATAAAGAAAATCCAAAAGGATGATCAGAATCAATCATCAAATAATTTACACCAAATAAAATTTCTTGGCAAGTCAATGACAACGGACGAGTATGAGGAGTCATGCCGTAATTTACATGGATTTTTCGATATCCTCGCTTCATGGCAAAAGGGAAAGTCTGATGAGTCGTAGAAGCTGTTGCCAAAATATTAATCGGCTTCGTCTGCATCGATCCTATTCTATGAAGGAAATAGCAGATGTCCTTAAGGTTCATGTTAGAACGGTACAAAATTGGCATAAATCTGGACTTAAACCAATTGATGAGAATAGTTGTCCCTTATTATTTTTGGGATCAACAGTAAGGGAATATCTTAAAGCAAAGCAGAAATCAACTAAGAATAAATTAAATGAAAATGAAATATATTGTGTTAAGTGTAAAGTTGGTGTAATACCCAAATCCGATACAATTGCAATAATAAATACAAATAAGAAAGTTGGCAAGAATGCTCTATTACTAATTATCAAAGGAATCTGTCCTGAATGTAGTACTAAAATTGGTCGATTTACATCAACAAATTCTATTTCAGAGACTCCTTGGAATGTGAAATTCCAGCAAGGGAATGAGAGATTGATAGATATTTCAATCCCTCTCTTAAACACTGACAAAACAAAGGAGCAAAGTCATGGCAAACATTGAGAACGAAAAGATAAAAAGACGGTACTTTAAATGGTTATTGGGTGCTAAAGGTTATTCAGAAAAAACCATTGTAGCAATTGAGGGAGCTATTCACCAATTTGAAGAATTTACCGGCTACAAGAAATTCAAAACATTTTCAGAGAGACAAGCAACAGGATTTAAAAAATGGCTTGGGGAAAAGAAAAATAAAGGACATAGTTTATCTAATACTACTAAATATTATCACTTACGTCATTTGAATTCGTTTTTTTCATGGTTAGCTACCCAATCCGGGTATAAATCAAGAATTAGCTTAGATGCTGTTTCTTATCTTTCTCTTGATAAGAGAGCTGTGCATGATGCACTATCCACAAGACCAAAGAAGTATCCTTCAAAAGAACAAGTTAAAGAATTAGTATCATCAATTTCTATCAATAATGATATAGATCGACGTGACCAAGCTTTGATAGCATTTATGTTTCTTACAGGAATACGATATCATGCTCTTTGCAGTTTGAGTCTGGGTTGTATTGATCTTGAAAAGTTGGTAGTTAATCAAGACCCAAGGTTGGGAGTTCATACAAAAGGTGGTAAAGTAATTACAACTTTGATATTACGATTTGATGAAGAACTGGTTGAAATATTAAAAGAATGGATAAATTATTTAATCAAAAAACTGAAGTTTGGACCTTCAGATCCTCTTTTCCCAAAAACTCAAGTGTCACAGGCTGATGAGGGATATTCTTTTGAAGCAAATGGGATTTCACAGGGATTTTGGTCAAATAGTAATAGTATTCGAAATATATTAAAATTAAGGACTACAAATGCTGGATTACCATACTTCAATCCCCATTCTTTCCGTCATGCAGCTTGTCAGTTAGCTCTTAAGCTTTGTCGTACTCCTGAAGAACTTAAAGCATTGAGTCAAAACTTTGGTCATGAATCAGTTACTACAACTTTGAAAAGTTATGGAACATTGGATGATTCAAGAGTTAGTGATGTAATTAATAATATTGATTTTAGTAAGAAGAAGAATGTTGATAGTAAACAAATTTCAATAGCCGATTTGGAAGAATTTGTTAATTCAAAGAAAACTTGACATGTGTATTAATATGTTATATTATGAAACAATGGACAAATTATTAAAAGAACTTGAAGAGTATAGGCTCGATAACAGGATAACTCAAATGAAACTGGCTGATATGCTCGGAGTAGCCTTTATAACAGTGAGTAGATGGCTAAATGGACATACAAAACCGAATAAAATTCAGACTCATCATATTAAAAAACTATTAACTCAGAAGAAGAAATAGAAATGAAATGTGTAATCTATGCAAGAGTTTC
>QNAD01000394.1 GCA_003641345.1 Candidatus Zixiibacteriota bacterium
CTAAAAGGTAAATGCCGGCAGACAATTCTGTGGTAGCAATCTCATTAGGAACCCCGGAATAAAAGTTTATTGTCTTGCCGTAAAGATTCAGAATAGTAGTAGAAAATCCGGCGTTTGTATGTTTTCCTGAAAACTGCAAAAACAATTTATCCCTGACAGGATTAGGATAGAGCAAAACATTAAATTGTTCTGACTGTGGAGTCGGCGAAATATCAGAGGTAAAGTCCTTTCCGAAGACAGGACGAATCATCATGGCACCCGGAATGGTAGATGCCTGCCAACTGCCATAAATATTATAGAAAACCTTATCGTGAGAATCACGATTTTTGTCAAAACCCACATTCAGCATATCTTCGGTAGTTTTTTCCCATCCGATAAAAAAAGGTCCAGTCAGATACATCAGCGTATCGGGAGTATAGAGCGTAAATTGATTTAAGCTGTCGGCATATTCGGGACGCATTCCTATTTCGCTGTAAATCACCGTATCGGGCAATCCGTTATTGTCAGACCATACGGTAAAAATAAAATATTTTTGGCTGGCGTCCTGATAAGTCCTGTTGAAAAAAATCTTTACTGCCCGCAAAGTATCGGGAACAATCGGGTCGAACCGGTAAGCCAACTTGGCGTGAGCCGTTCCATTGCCAAACAATCCAATCCCTGCCTCGGGTGTACCATCATCGTAGGCATAGTAATTTGAAAACTGCTGATGATATTCGAGCGTATCATTCCAACGGAATTTTTGATGCTCGCTGATGGTATCTATCTCTAAAAAGAAACGGGTTTTAAAGTCTGCCGAATCCGAAGAATTAGAATGGAAAAGTGCTCCCGTAATAACAAGGGTAGAAGTAAAACTACTCGTTGCATTATCCGGAATATTCTCCGCACCAAAACTCTGATTGACACCGTTGCCGGAAAAGCGGTCAATCATATCCAGCGTTCTGGATTTCACCTGAATATTACCATTGTTATTCCGCAGATTCTTAATTTCGTAATCGAAATCAAAATGATTTTGAGACGCATCGTAATGTGTCCACGGAATAGACTCGTAATTATTCAAAAATGAGGTTATATTATTGACAAAGGCAACTTCGTCGTAAGTGGTATCTGTTTCGGTTCTGTTTTTATCTAAATACACAAAATCGAGGTTCCACACATCACCGTTTCCTGCCCAGCTGGCAACAGAATTATCGGCAATACTTCCGTAGTTGATAAAGCGAAATTGGAATCCTTTTTTCAAATACAAAGGATTATCAATGGGAATAATAACTTGCCGAAATGCCTGATTGTCGCTACCGGCAACACTCCACACCGTTGCCCACACCGTATCGGGCGAGGTAAATTGCAGAATTAAAGAATCCTGATATTCCGGTGCATTTCCGCTCAATCCTTGCGGCTGATAATAGAAACTTAAAAAGATGGTGGTATCATTCGGATAGTCCAAATTGATAGGTATAGAAGTTAATTTATCCGCTTCAAACCCCATATTGCTTGCCGTACTGTAAATCTCACCGGTTTGATTCAGCATATCGAGCGTAGCCACACCCACAGACGGCGGGTTGTCGCCAAAACTCTGATTGACGAAAACAAAATTATCTTCCCACAGGTTTGTGTCAGGATAAACCAACGGCTTAGCAAAATCATCAAAGAAAGGTAATTCCAATGTGTCGGTACCACTTCGCAAAGTTTTAAATTGATGAGTCCTTGCATATTTTTCAATAACAGGATTTGACGACAAGCCAATTTCTACCAATTGCGACTTTGCGACAATTCCGCACAACAACAGACCAAATATTAAAAAAGTTTTCCGCATCAAAAAAATATTCGTAATTCTCCCGAAGGGATGCCTTCGGCAGTAATTAAATTAAAGTCCCAAATCATCATCTCCATTATTCGGTGTATTATCAATTTGCTCCAGAGAGTCACATTGCTGTATCACTTTTGTACTATCAATTGTTAACCATATATCAACGGGCGATCCAAGATTTAATTGTGTTTTCCCGTGATTAAATTCGGGATACTGTTTCCAAACTACAGCCACCGTAGAATCGGTAGCCGTTTTTATATCTTCATCAAAAACAACAGCCCCGAGATTAAGTGCCGACGAATTTAATTTTGTCTCCGCAGCATCTTTATTCAGCCCGTAAAGACAAGGCACAAATGTTTCTTTATTACTTAACCCGACACCAACCACCAAGTCAATAATACTGCCTTTGGCAATTTTGGTTCCGGGCTTTATTTTTTTGCCTTTATACTGCTGATAGATAACATTATTTTTGGCAATATCAGGAATAAACTGCAAATCTCCGATACGGAGTCCGTACATCTCTGCTTGTGCCACAGCTTCGCGTATTGAGATACCGGTTAAATCGGGCATACCAACCATTTCTTTTTCGGTAGAGTTAACAGTCAAAAAAATCTTTCGATTGATTTTTACATGAATTCCTGCTTCCGGATATTGGTCAACAACAGATCCGGGAGGCACATCATTGCGGTAAACAGAGTCAATAATCTCGAATCGCAAGTTGGTCTCCTGACATAATTTTTGTACTTCGTTTTTCTGAAGCCCAATAAATTCAGGTGTCGGAAAAGTCTCGGCATGGTGCGTATATTTTTTCAATCCGAAAAAAGTACCAAAGATTACAATTATCCAAAGAAGGATAATAGCTCCAAGGTGAATAAAAAATCGTTTGGAAAGAAGAAACCTGAAAAATGATGCCATAAAAATAAAATATGGTGCAAATTAACAGAAAAATCTTCAATCTGTTAAATGACGAGCAGAAAAATAAAGAAAAAAACAAG
>QNAD01000395.1 GCA_003641345.1 Candidatus Zixiibacteriota bacterium
CTGTTCAACGTACTGCGGATGTAGGTGCTAAAAAAGACGAAAACTAAAATTAAAGTTTAAAATGAAAAAGCACTGTTCTTTCCGGCAGTGCTTTTTTTTATGTTTGTTTATGAAGTGGAGAAAATTAAATAGTATTCTACATCGCGATCTCGGTTACTTTTTTACCGGAGTTATTCTGATTTATGCTATTTCCGGATTGGCAATTAATCATTTGCGTGACTGGAATCCTAATTATAGCGTGGAAACAAAGACCATTAAATTTGTTTTCCCTGATGATAAATTGATAACGGAGGATTTGGTGAAAAGTGAATTGGCAAAATCTGGTTTGGCGGAAGAATTTAAGAAATACTATTTCCCGCATGAAGGTCAAATGAAAATCTTTATTAAAGACGGAACTATAAAAATTAATTTGAAAACAGGTAAAGGATTTATGGAAAAACTAACCCGTCGTCCTTTGTTGGCTGAAATGAATTATTTGCATTACAATCCCAATATTTGGTGGACAATCTATTCTGATATTTTTGCAGTAGCATTGATAATTATTGCCATTACGGGTCTGATTGTTTTGAAAGGAAAAAAAGGGTTTAAACGCTATGGTATTTGGTTGTTTCTTGGAGGTTTTCTAGTTCCCGTTGTTATCTTAATCCTATTTTATTATTAGAATCTTAATAACTTTGGTTTCTGAACCGTCGTCATTGCTGCAAAAAGCAAGATAGATGCCTGTATGAACTTTGTTGCCTTGAAAATCTGTACCGTTCCATGTTGCCATTCCTCCCTTGGCAGTGGTTTCGTAAACTAAATTACCTGCAATATCTGATATCTTGACATGGGCGTTTCTAACAAGTCCAATTAAAGAAATTAGTCCTGTATATCCATTTGTTACAGGATTTGGGAAAGCATAAGGTTGGTTAAAAGTGGTTAGTCCTTCTGTGGCATCATTCCGGTAAGAAACCAATCCTTTACTGGTAACAAAAAATACTTCACCTGTTGTTTCGTCGATGGCAATATTAAGGATTTTATTTGAAAATAAAGGGCTATTTTCTTCTGTGAAATGTAGTATTTGTTCGGAGCAATCATCCGAAAGGAGGAACACGCCGGAATTAGCTGTGCCAAACCATTTGCGATTAGCACCATCAATAGCAATTGTCTTAACCGTTTCGTATTTTAGTAGATACTGTGCAGTGCCGTCACCTAAGTCAAGCAATATACGGTCGGCATGAAAGTTCGGGTCGTCAAAAACATTATCCGGTTCGTAATAAGTCATTACCCCTTCACTGGTACCTATCCATATTACCCCATCCAAGTCTTCGGCAATGGAGTATATATCATTTGTAATAATGGCACCTCCATCGTCCACAATATTGATGTGTTTAATTTTATCATCAGATTCATTGTCTATATCTGAACCATTATCAAAAACGATTAATCCTTGTCCGTTACCAATAACTACCCACTTTTTGTCAGAGGAAGTAACTAAAATTTTTCGTAAATCATTACTTATGTAACTATAATTAAAACTTTTCCATGTGCCATCTGATTTTTTTACGGAAACAGGATTATTTACTCCCGGATTTAAGATCCATAGGTTTTGTTGGCTATCGAAAGCCATGTCGGCAACCTTTTCATCACCTGAAGTAAATGGTTCTAATGAACTATTTGCTTCTTCATAATGGGCAATACATTGATGATCTTTAAATTCAAATAATCCATCATTCCATGAGCCGGCATAAGCTACACTTGGATCTTGATGGTTTACACAAACAGTTACAATATCGTGTTGTCCTGACATTTGACTCTGATTTGAACTACTAAGTGAATGCCACGAATAATCATAGTAAACATAAACTTCAGCATGATTCCATAGGTTAGCACCTGAAATATTTAATCCCCCCCGAGCAACCCAAATGTCTCCACCACCGGCAGAAATATCATATACCGAACTACTTGATGGTCCATTAGAAAAATAAGAGATAGTAGTTGAAGATGTTAAAATATTTATTAATCCATATCGTTGATCTGCAGCCCATAACTTATGTTGTGAATCAAAAATAGCTTGTTCACTATATACCATATGCCATCCCCAAGATGATCCGGATAATGAAAGTAGTGAATATTCCTGTGATAATGTAGTGTCATCAAAAATAGAAATTAAAGTATCATGTGAAACAATTAATTTATTATCGGAAACAGAAAGATTTCTTATTGATTTGAATCTTGCAGTGTCTATAAGTGTATATGTATTATTTTGAATTTGTAAAAGCCAATTCTCATTATTATTGTCATTATTTGTTAAAACAGGATAAAGATTATCATTATAATAAGCAATATGACAATAATCTTTGTCGTAGTAGGGTAGGAAAGTTAGACGAGTCCAATTATTGTAGTCAGCTAAATTAGTGGATTTATTAGCTTTATAAATACCTTTTTCTGTGGCAGCATAAAAATAAGTGCCGTCATAAGTTATGTCGTGAACTTCAATATAAGAAGCATTGGTACCAATATAATAGGTGTCGTTAATTTCTTTTCGTTCTAAACTAATTTTTACAATACCAAATCCTGTTGCCAGATAAGCATAAGAATTTAGGATAAATATTTTATTTATTGATTTTGAGCCATATAATTGTTTCCGTTTGATGTCAGCAAGGTTATAGATGGTATTCCCTTCAATTAAATCTACATTACCATTCGTATAACCAACAACAAGTGTGTTGGCTTCTTTTGAGTACCCTAAACAATTGACTCCTATGTCAGAAAGCCCGTTAACTTTTGAAAGTTTTTGAAGACTATTATC
>QNAD01000396.1 GCA_003641345.1 Candidatus Zixiibacteriota bacterium
AGAGAATAAAAATAATAACAGCTACTCGTTTTCTATTAAAGTACTCAAGAACAAGCTTAAAATTTTAATCGTTGCTTCGGCTCCTGACTATGAGACAGGGTTTCTTAAACGCTTTTTCTCAAAAACAGATAAATACAAAGTTACTTTAGTAGTACCATCTACTAAATCAGGGAATTTGAAATCAACCTTTCCATCCCATCAGACAAAAATCAATAAGTACGATTTAATTATTTTACAAGACCCTAAGACAACATCATTAAATAATTATAAAACTATTTTAACTTCCTACTTAGCCGACAAAGGCGGGGCTATCTGGATTTTAACCGGAGAAAATTTTGCTAAAAATAAAACTCCAGACTGGTTAAATAATTTGATGCCATATTCTTTATCAGAAAGTGTCAAGCCGATTTATAGTCAATTTAATGCTATTCCTTCGGAAGATCAATTATTTCACCCAGCTGTTAGGATAGGAGAGAATCAGGAAAGTATCCGTACTAAATGGGCAGAGCTTCCACCATTCCAATTTTATATTCCGTGTGATATTGTAAGTGATAATGCGGTAATTTTAGCTTATAAAGAATCGTACAATCAGAATATCAGAAAATATCCACTGTTAGGTTTTAAGAGAACAGGACCGGGGAAAGTTTTTGTAACTTCCGCTTTTCCTTTTTGGAATTGGGGTTTTGGAAATATCGGTTTAGGGCAAGATGATGCAAGTTATGATAAATTTCTCGAGGGGGTATCTTCATGGTTGACAGTTAAAGATGATTTTGATCCGGTACGGGTGATTCCTAAGAAGAAAATATTCAACCGTGGTGAAAAAATTAGGTTTGACGGTTTTGCTTTTGATTTAGGTTTCAGACCATTACCTGAAATTTCTGGAACTGTAAAAGTTGAATCAGAAGATAAATCTATAATTAGAGAGACAGATTTCTTGAGTCTTGGCGAAGGGAAATATTTTGCGGAATTTTTCAATTTGAATCCGGGAAAATATAAATATTTTGCTTCTATTGAAAAAGATGGAAGATTGTTAAAGCAATCAAAAGGTGATATTTTAATTCAATCATTTTCATTAGAACAATTTAACCAAAGCGGTGATCCGCAAACTTTAAGAACTATTGCAAAAGCAACCGGAGGAAGCTATCTTGATTATGATAACTTTGCCGATGTCCTTTCAAAGATTGATCCTGATTCTATTTTGGAAACAGAGCATCACGAAATCTCAATTTGGGATAAAACATGGCTGTTGCTTCTTTTTATTATAGCTTTATCTGTCGAGTGGCTTATTAGAAAAGCCAATCAGCTTCTTTAAATAATTTTATATTGTTTTATTACTCAAGAACTATCATATTCCTTGCATTAATATTTTTAAATTATATGGAGAGTGGTATAAATGAAGATTGCAGTTATAGGTGCTGGATTAATGGGGAGAGCGGCTGTTGCGGATTTGGGGAATAATTCTGAAATTACTCAGGTTGGTGTTTTTGATATTGATAAAAAACTGGCTTCTGATATAGCAGAACGATATGGTTCCGGCAAGGCGGTAGCATCTTTTTTTGATGCTTCAGATACCGATACCGCCGAAAAAATTCTTAGTGAATATGATGCTGCTGTATCATGCGTAACTTACAAATATAATCCCGGCTTAACCAAGGCTTGCATAAATGCCAAATGCCACATGGTTGATTTGGGTGGAAATAATGATGTGGTTAATACCCAACTTGAAATGAATAACGAAGCGGAAAAAGCAGGAGTGTTGATTATTCCTGATTGCGGCCTTGCCCCCGGGATGGTTTCTATTTTGACAATGGATGGATATTCTAAATTTGATAGTGTAAACTCTATTAAAATAAGAGTTGGTGGCTTGCCTCAATCGCCAAGAAAACCGTTAAATTATATGATAGTTTTTTCATCGGAAGGGCTAATCAATGAATACTGGGAGCCGTGCGTTATTTTAAAAGATGGTAAAAAAACTAATGTAAATCCGATGACAGAAATTGAAGAATTTGAATTTGAAGGAGTGGGTCAGTTGGAAGCCTTTTACACCTCGGGTGGAACTTCAACTTTACCAAATACATTTTCAGGAAAAGTAGATTTTCTGGATTATAAAACAATCAGATATCCCGGGCATTGTAAACTTTTTAAGCCAATTCTTGAAATAGGATTGGCATCCAGACAGAAAATTAATATTGACGATCAGCAAGTAGAACCAAGGGCAGTTTTAAAAGCGGTTCTTGACAAAAATTTATCATACGATGATTTGGATATGGTCTTAGTGCGAGTTACTTTTAATGGTCTAAAAGATGGGGCTGAAAAAGAAATTGTCTATGATATCCTTGACAGGCAACAAAATAAAACATCGTTGACGGCTATGATGAGAATGACCGCTTTTCCTGCAACAATTATTGCTACTCTGGCGGCATCCGGAAGGCTTGAAAAGACAGGTTGTATTCCGCAAGAATTAGCAGTGAAGCCATCGCTTTTTATTCCTGAACTTAAAAAACGAAATATCAATCTGATTATTAAATAATAACACACGGGGCGTGTCAAAACGCACGATATGTGGATAGTCTGTAGAAAAAAGCAAAAAGATGGCAAGCCTCTTCGAGGCTTTCCTACAAAGACTTTATTATATGGGCTACTTTACTAAACCGCGTTCGGAAGATTCTATAAAATCAAGAACCGTCTTTATTTCCGGGATAATTTCAATTTCTGAATTTATTTTTTCAACTGCTTGAGTTGTATTCAAATTACTTTTGAAAAGAATTTTAAATATCTGTTGCAGACCT
>QNAD01000397.1 GCA_003641345.1 Candidatus Zixiibacteriota bacterium
GGAAACATTGAACCCTTAACCGGAATAGCTAAATCAGGCTCTATAGAATTTTCCTTTGATACTATTCCGCCGTTAAGTGATTTGCATTACCATATCAAAGAAACTCAAAATGATTATTCCTACGTAGATAAAGATGATATTCAGATGGCGATTGAAAAATTCAATGAAATTCCCAATGAATTTGTTTCTATAAAAGAAATTTCAGGCACCATATATCTTATGCGTTTCATATACAGAGAAGAGGTAGATGTTATAGAAGTTTCAAAATCAATAGATGATACAACGTTTGCATTGGATATAATTTCTAAAATCTCAAAAGAGAAAATAGTAAGTAATGATTCCGTAGAAACTATGCCGGATATAAAATTTACAATCGGGTTTCTTGATTCGCTAAGTATAGGTGCTTTACTGACTAACGAAAAAGGCGATATTGCCGGTTATAATCCAAGTTTTATTTCCTTATTTAATGGAAATGAGATTCAAGGTAATATATCGACCGTTTTAAATATCTTAAAGGAACATAATCCAGTTCAATTGATTGAACAAATCGAAAAATATTTAAAAACTCCTCTTAACGAAGAACAACCTGATGATTTGCAAGTTGACATGCAATCTCCTTCAAATGATATGCGACGGCTGACAGTTATTAAATTTTCTGTTGACCCATCTGACCAAAGTGGTTGTTTTGTCTTTATGCCAATAAGTCCATCGTTATTGATTGAACAGAACGATCCAATAAATAATAAGTTGCTTAAGGATTTTTCTGGTTCTGTAAAAGAATTAGTGTCATCGGTAAAATCTCTTTCTGGTAATGTGTCCAAAAATTGTAATGACCATCTGGATGAAGAAGGTTCTAAAAGAATTTCAAATCTAATGGAAGATGCGGCATCTCTTAAAGAGTCGGTTAATAGATTCAATAAAATGATTAATCTTAAGCAAAGTGCCAATGAATTATATTTAACAGATTTAAATATTCTTTCAAAAAGAGCTATTGAATCAATTGATAAGGAATCTTCCAGTGTTAAAATACAATCAAAAGTAAATCCTTTGCCCAAAATAGTAACATCATCGAAAATTATTAATGGAGTATTTGAGTCAATTATCGATAACTCTGTGAAATATTGTAATGATAATAATGTAACAATTGAAATCTCAGCCGAGATGAAAGAAAAGTTCTGTTTTATTACAATCAAAGATAATGGAAAAGGTATTCCTAAGAACGTCAGAAATAAAATCTTTGTTCAACCCCAAGATGATTCTATGTCGTTATACAATAATCTTTCAATCTGTAAACAATTGATGCAGGAACTGGAAGGGGATTTAAGGTTAGTCTCAAGTAGTAAAACTGGGACTTTGTTTGAAATAAAAACTCCAATCGGTTAGTTGAGAGTTATGAAAAATGATTTTAAAATAATACTGATTGAGAATAATCGGTATCATGCTGTTCTAATTGAACAAACGATAAAAGAATCATTTGTTAATTCATCTGTTGATATTTTTAAGGCAGCACCGTTAAATTTTGATTTAATTGATATGAATAAATATGATATTGCCATAGTAAGTTGCAATTTAAACAGTATTGATGGTATTCAGTTGATACCACTGATAAAACAATTTAATATAAATCTTCCTATTATTATTACAGCTTTGAAAGGGTTTGAGTATTTGACAACCGAAGCATTAAATTTTGGGGCGGCTGAATTTTTAATTAAAGATGATAATTTTTATAGTTCACTCTCGAAAAATATCTCAGAAGTTCACCGTAGAAATATTTTAATCTCCAAAAATAGAGAAATGGAAAAAAAATTAAAAAATTTGAATTATCAGGATATTATGAAAAATACTACCGGAAGAGTTCTGCATGAAATCAATAATCCTCTGATGGCTATTATGGGTACAATTGAATTGCTTCTGGATGATAACACTATCAGAGACAATAACATAAATGGAAAACTTAAAATCATAAAAAAATCTGCAAATAGAATTAAAAGGTCAATGAACAGGTTGACTAAGATATCTGGAAATCAAAATATAAAAGATAATAAGAAACTAAATCATAAAAAAACAAGGCATTCAGCCTCCCCAATTGACAAATAATTGTTTTGAAAAATAATTTCAGTTGACATTCAGCAGATTTAGAATATTCTTTGTCCCTTACATTTTAAAATATGGCGGGTTTTTATGAATTCGATGACCGGTTTTGGAAAGTCAGAAATAAATTTTAAGTTTGGAAAATTTTCGATAGAAATATCGGGTGTAAATAATCGCTTTTTAGAAGTATCCTCAAGGCTTCCAAGACAATTTTTTTCTTTTGAAACAAAAGTAAGGGAATTAATTAATTCCTCTATTAATAGAGGAAAAATTAAAGTATTTATTAATTTTGAAGAGTCAGACGATTCCCCCGGAAAATACCTTATTAATGAAGCAGCTTTTAAGGCTTATTATAAACAGCTACAAAAATTTAAAGAAAAATATAAGATTTCTGGTGATATTACTATTAATGATATGATGCAACTGCCTGATATCGCTGAACCAGATAAAGATAGCATTGATGAGAAAATATATTGGGATCCCTTGGAAAAGGGTATTACTAAAGCCTTGAGCCAAATGAAGAAAATGCGCAAATCGGAAGGTTTAGCGATGAAAAAGGATATGTCTAATCGGCTTAAAATGCTGTCAGATGATTTATCACAAATTAAAAAACTTACTAATAATTCGGTTACTAAAAGAAGAGAAAAACTGACTAACAAAATAAATGAGCTTTTAGATTCACATACAGTTGACCC
>QNAD01000398.1 GCA_003641345.1 Candidatus Zixiibacteriota bacterium
AAACAATAATATTCGAGATTTGTATTTTGCTTTAGGTTTGGGTGCAGGGTTGCAAGTGGAATTACTTGATGTTACCGGTAATGTTGTGTTGAAACAAATGGTTTCGACATTGAAATAAAAAATAGATTTATCATCAATTAAAACAGGAATCTATTTCGTAAAAGCTACTTCTGGTAAAAAAGTTTATTTAAAGAAATTGATTGTTCAGTAGTTTTATCTTTTTAATTTTGAGCCGTCCTTTTCAGGGCGGCTTTTTTTATGTCTGTAATTATCTTTCATCGGCGAAATAAATGTATTGGATGCCATTATTGTGTAGATGTGGCACCGGATTTTTTCTATATGGATGAGCAGGATGGAAAAGCATCATTAATTGATAGTACTGAGAAGAAAGGAATATTTACAATTAAAGTTTTGAATCAACTTGCAGAAAATGCAAAGCAAGCACAATCTGTTTGTCCAATGAAGATTATAGAGGTAAGACCTTTAAACCTGAGTTCGACATAATGTTTCCCTCACAGAAAATCAAAAGTGCGACAGGTTTTTGCTAAAAATAATATGGGCTATTTCAAGTAGTTTTTAGTAAGAAATGGTGTGTTATTGACTTTTTTATTTATTGCTGAATGCATCCCTTTGGGAAAATTTCGATAATTATCCCGATAGTTCTTTACAAATTTGAGTCGTCTATGAACTAATTCTCTGAACCTGTGAACAAATCTTATATCGAATTCAGGTTTTAAAATAGTGTTTTAACCTTCTGCTCGCATTCCGATAATTAGAACATCATCTACCTGAAAATAATCCCCTTTCCATTCGACAAAAGCATTAAGTAAGATTTCTTTTTGTTCAACCATAGTCTTGTCTTGAGTCGATAAAAGCAGCTTTTTCAAGGGTTTGTATTTGAATTTTTTATTTTTCGGTCCACCAAATTGGTCGGCAAAACCATCTGAAAAAATATAGAATGTATCTTTTGCTTCAATTTGAATAATATTATTTGTAAAAACAGCATTGGGGTCTGTATGGATTCCGATGGGCATTTTATCGCCTTTTATTTCTATCAAATAATGGTTGTTCCCTTCGAGTACGGGTATTGCATTTTCTTCTGGTCCTTCGGGCAGATATTTAACTTCGTGATCTCCGGTTTTGGTTTTAAAAAGAGTTACCGGATTATCTTTTATCAAATAAAACGGGTTGTTGGCACCTGAAAACTGTAGTAGATTTGTTTTGTGGTCTATGACATAAAGGGCAATATCCATCCCATCTTTTTGTTCCCCTTCAGCTCCTGTTTGGTGCAACGATTTAATAACTTTTTCACGGAGTTTCATCAAAATCTCATTAGCTTCAGGAATGGGGTGTTTCTCATCAATCAATTTATTCATTATTTCATTGAGGAAGCTAACTCCCAACATACTCATAAATGCTCCGGGTACACCATGTCCTGTACAATCGGCAGCTGCCACAATAGAGTATTCGTGAAAATTAACCATCCAGTAATAATCGCCACTAACAATATCGCGAGGCAAATTCAGGATAAAATAATTATTGGGAGCAATATTCTCCAAAACACCAACAGGAGGTAAAACAGCTAACTGAATGCGTTGAGCATACCGGATACTATCGGTAATCTCTTCCTTCTGTAGTGTAATTTCATCTCTTTGTGCAATAGCTATATCTTTCTGCTTTTCTATTTCATCTCTTTGTCCTTCAATTTCGTCCCGTTGTGCTTCAATTTCTTCTTTTTGTTGTAGTATCTGTTCATTTTGCAGCATGATTTCTTCATTCTTCTGCTCAAGCATTTTATTGGTTTTTTTCTTGATTCTGTAGCTTCGGTAAATAAATAGTGCTGCAAGAATTACTAAAATAATGATTAGAATGCCAAGATAAATGATTAGGTTCTGCATTTTAATTTTTGCTAGTTGGTCGTTGAGTACTTGTCTTTGTTGGTCAATTTTGTTTTCCTGAATCTTTATATTTTCTTTTTGCTTATTGAGAATATTATTTTGCTTGATTATTGCTTCTTGTTGCCGCATAATATCTTTTTTCTGCATGGCAAGTAATCTCATTTTTTCATCTAAGATTTTTTGTTTTTCGGAAATGTCTTCTTGAAGTCCGGCTAATGCCTTTCGTTGTAATTCAATTTTTTGCTCTTGGATATTTATTTCTTCAAGTTGTTTTTGTATTCGTTTTTCCTGTTGAGCTATTTGTCTAATTTGCTTCTCTATTTGTTTTTTTTGTTTTTCAATTTCAGATTTTTGCTTCTCAACAATTTTGTGTTCCTCGGTTAGTTTCTTTTCTGTTTGGAGGTAAATATTAACCCAACTGGATTCTGATTTTATTGCTTTTGCAGCAAATAGGGGATCGGCTTTAAATCCCTCACTTTCAATTAAAGCGGTATTCATCTCAACTCGCAAAAGTCCTTTATGTTCAATAAAGTTTATCATTGATTTATGGAACTCATAGTTTTCACTAATGAGCAGAATGTTTTTCCCTTTAATTTTGGTAACTAAATCTGTGATATCAATCTTTGTTTTTAATTTGTTAATGTAGAGCATATTGATATTTGTAAGAGGAGATGACGAAGTGAGTGATACAATCTGAATAGGATGATTGTGAAACTGTTTGTTTTTTGCTTGAGATTTTAAAGTTGTTTTTATCTCTTTATCGTTATAAACACCAATAGTAAAAGTTTTAATTTTTTCCTGATTTGCCCATGTGATTTTCTGTGAGATATAAAGAATTTAATCTGCCTTTTTTTTACTGGTTATTTGTCCGAGCGATATTG
>QNAD01000399.1 GCA_003641345.1 Candidatus Zixiibacteriota bacterium
ATCATTAATTACCTATTTTACTATCATCCGCCAGGTAAAAGTGAATTTAAAATATTAAAACTGATTAAGGACATACTACCAACAAGAATTGATTTTATCAGAAAAAAGGAAGAAGATATCAAAAACTTAATAAATGAGAAGTTTAATGAAATTGAAACTTTTATAATTGATTTTAATAAAATTTGGAGTTGTATTCCTTTAAAAAAGAAAGGTAACACATATACCGGGACTTCAAAATATCTTGATATTCTTGATAATATCTTTTCAGAAACACCAGTAAATTATAACTTCTTGATTAATCAGGCATTAGAAACCATTAGAATAATAAAATATGAGACTCCAAAATATAACATTCGGAATAATGTGGATTTTATCTATAAAATTATCCAGTTAAACTTTTTAATATTATTCTTTAAAAAATTAAATCTAATAGGAGGAAAATCAATGAAAGAAAACAAAAAAGCCATTCAAATCAATGAGCTAATACCAAAAGAAATAAATGAGTATTGGAACACTTTGGAAATTTATAATAATAGTGCAATAAAAGGGTTGTTCTTACTTGGTTATTTAATAGGTGAGATTGGAAGCAAACAACAATCAAAAGACTTAAAAAACAAACCTATATTAAATAAGCTAAATTTCCAAGGTATGGGAACGGATAAGTTAATGCGTTTGACTAGTAATGTACTGGAAAAACTACGGCAAAATGATATATTGAGGTATAACGAAGACACCTATACGGCCTCTAAATTACTCCTTGACAATAATATAAGCACATGGAAATTGTCAATTCAGGAGAATGTGTTTTATGTGCTTTCCGGATATGCCTTTTCAAATTATTTATTAAGAAAAAAGAGTAAAGACTATTATTTTAATCTGCGTAAGGAAAAAATCGAACTTATCAATAAAGTTAAAGCTAAAGGTAATGGAGCTGATGATTTTGACGACCTGTTAACAAAGGCTAAAGTAAAAGCCGATAATCATCAATATTCTGAGGCAAAAAATATTTTAAAACAAATAAAAATTAATACGGAGAAAAATTAAGATGCAAAAAGAAAACAACAATGGAATTGAAACTATCCAAAATAATAGTGAGATATTATTCATCTTTGAAGCAAAGATGACCAATCCAAATGGTGACCCTGATGATGAGAACAGACCTAGGATGGATTATGATAGAAATCTGAATCTCGTTTCAGATGTAAGATTGAAAAGGTATATTCGAGATTATATTGCAAATAATATACAAGGTGATAGAAACAAAATATTTGTCAGAAAAATTGATGGGGCTTCTGTAAATGCAAAAAAAAGTTTGGCAAACATCTTACGGTTGAAGGAAAGCAAGAAAATTGAATTAAATAGTGATCAGGAAGATAATTTTAAAAATAGTGCAATTGATGTAAGATTATTTGGCGCAGTCGTACCTGATGTAAAATTTGCAAACAAATCAAATGCTACACTGACAGGTGCTGTACAATTCAACTGGGGCTATTCCTTAAATAAATTTAACGGACCTATTGATTCTAACGGAATTACAAGCCATTTTCAAACTGGTAAATCAAGCGATACAGAAGAATCAACAAAATCCTCAGGAGCAATGGGAAAAGATTATCGTGTGGGGTATTCAATAATTGCATTCCACGGAATAATCAGTGCTAAGAGAGCTGAACAGACCAATTTATCAGATTCTGATATTGACATCTTTGATGATGCAATGGTAAAAGCTATTCCATCTGAGGCAACTACAAGAAGCAAAATGGGGCAAACACCACTTTTTTATTTGAGGGCAGAATACAATAGCCCTGACTATTTTATTGGAGATTTAAGACGGTATATAAAACTGGTTAACAAAGAGAATAAAGAAATACCATTTGAAGAAAGTGACAAATTGGATTGGGATAAGTACAAGTTGGATATCTCAAAGCTAAAAACGAAATTTGAAAATGCTAAAGATAATATTTCAGCTATTTATTTTTGGAAGCATGAAGATATTGAATTGACCGGATGGGAATTAAAAGAAGATAATATTGTGATTCAAAAGGTAGAGTTGCCAAAAGAAAAAAAATCGGAGCATCAAAATGGATAATGATTTATTTCAACTGGATAAAGTGTTGATTTTTGATTTAACGGGTCCGTTTGCCCATTTCCGAAAATTTTATACAAACTCCTCGTCATTGAGCTATACAGTTCCTTCGAGAACGGTATTAACGGGTTTGATTGCCGGTTTACTTGGCATGCCAAGCGAACATCATACGACAGACAAATCTAAAATCTATTATGAGAAATTTAACTCGGAAAATTGTTTTATTTCTGTCTCATTACGAAGTCCAATAAGGAAAATTATGCAAACAGTAAATTATTATAATACAAACTTTCAAAATTACTCCTTGCGATATCAGATACCTCTTGAAATATTAACCCCCATAAAAAATAATGAAATAGTTTATAGAATTTATTTTTCTCATGGCAAAGACATCTATGATGATTTAAAAGAACGCTTATTGAATAAAAAGTTTGTTTACCCACCGTTTTTGGGAATTTCTGAATTTATTGCTTCTCTTGAGTTTATTGATGAGGGAGATTTAATCTTATTACCTGACACGACTGAAATACATAGTGTGTGTAAATTGAATTTTGTTGAAGAGTTTAATAATAATGAACAGTTTCAATATTTGACTGAAAAAATGCCAACTTCATTTTCAAATGAACGAGTTCCAGAAAAACCGAATGATTATGTTATTGAAATGAAAGGTAATCCTATTC
>QNAD01000400.1 GCA_003641345.1 Candidatus Zixiibacteriota bacterium
CACATCCGCCCTTGATGTAACTGTGCAAAAAAGTATTCTGGATTTATTGAAACAAATTCAGCAACAACGAAATCTAACAGTCATTTTTATTTCGCACGATATTGGTGTTTTGGCAGAAATTTCCGATAAATTACTGGTATTATACAAGGGCCAATTAATTGAGACAGGTACAGTTAGTCAAATTATTAACAATCCACAACATCCTTACACCAAAGGGCTCATGGCTTGTCGTCCGACGCTGGAAATGGAACAGAAGAAACTACCTACCGTACAAGACTTTATAGAGGACAAAACACTTTCTGAAAAACTTATTGTTTCTACCGTTGATAAAACAAAAACGGTTCTTGAGGTTAAAGATTTATCGGTAACCTACTCGTTGAAACGAAACCTGTTTGGCAAGACAGTAGAATCGTTTCAAGCAGTCAAAGATGTTTCATTTAAAGTTTACAAAGGAGAGACACTTGGTTTGGTTGGAGAATCGGGCTGTGGAAAGACAACACTCGGCAGAACACTTATTCAACTGATAAAAGCCGGTGAGGGCAAGATTTCATTTAACGGGCAACCTGTAAATAATTTGACAAGAAATCAGGAAAATGATTTTAGAAAACGGGTACAACTCATTTTTCAGGACCCTTATGCCTCACTAAATCCCAGGATGTTAATCGGAGAAGCTATTTTGGAAGTAATGCATGTTCATCACATCGGCAAAACGAAAAAAGAACGGAAAGAAAAAACAATGAAACTTCTCCGCCAAGTTGGGTTAGATAATAGTTTCTTTTCGCGCTATCCGCATGAACTGTCCGGCGGTCAACGACAACGCATCGTTATTGCACGAGCATTCGCTTTGGAACCGGAGTTTATTATTTGTGACGAATCTGTATCGGCACTTGATGTATCTGTTCAATCACAAATTTTAAATCTGCTAAACGATTTAAAACAACAACTCGGATTGACCTATATTTTTATCTCCCATGATTTGTCGGTTGTCAAATATATGTCGGACAGAATAATGGTAATGAAAGCAGGTAAACTTGTTGAGATCAATGAAACCAATCAAATCTATCTGAATCCACAACAAAACTACACAAAAAAATTATTAGCTGCTATTCCGAAGATATAGAAAATTCAATATGTATTTAATTGTCCAATTAAACAAGTTTTTTAGTTAACCAACTGTTTATTAAAAACTATTTATTAAACTTGTGATCTAATTTTTGGAAAATGAAGCATATAATATTTTTAATATTCTTGAGTTTTATTCTTTTCTCTACAAATAGTTTTTCGCAAGGGAATAATGACGAAGCTAATTTTTACAAAGCCACAGATGCTATAGATCAGCATTTTTACAGAAAAGCCATTAACTTATTTAGTCAAGTCTTAAAAAATAATACCGACAACGACAAAGTAAAATTCCAACTAGGAAAATGCTATTTTTTGTTGAATGATTTAGATAGCAGTATTTACTTTTTTGAACAAGCAGCCAAAAATATAGATATAGCTAGCAAAGAAGACAATTTCGCATCAATCAAAGCCCCTGCATCTACTTTACTCTATTTGAGTATTTCTTTGCATCGAAACAATCAATTTGAAAAAGCAATTTCCGTATTAGATCGGTTTGCAAACGACTATCCAAATGGAGCAAAACGATTACAAAAAGATATTGACCGGATAAAATTTTATTGTCAAAATGGGACACAAATGATAAAACGCCCCATAAATATGAAAATAACTAATCTTGGAAATAAAATAAATTCTATTTATCACGATCACAGCCCAGTTATTTCTGCCGATGAATCTGTTTTGATTTTTACTTCGCGCCGTATGGGAAGTATTGGCGAAAAGCTACTGCCTGACGGACAATACGATGAAGATTTATATGAAGTTCACAAAATGCCGAATAACCAATGGGGATCGGTTAAAAATATGGGAGACCCAATAAATACTGCCGGACACGATGCTTCAGTTGCTTTATCTGCAGACGGGCAGGAACTTTTTCTATATCGTGATGACGAAGGAAACGGAAACTTATATGTTTCATTCAAAGAAGGAGAGGCATGGTCCACTCCCCGTAAACTGGGAACTAATATTAATTCCAAATACAAAGAGACACAAGCAACTATTTCAGCTAACGGACAAACACTTTATTTTACAAGCAACCGTAAAGGTGGATATGGTGAATTGGATATTTACAAATCACATTTATTACCCGATGGAACATGGAGCAAGGCAGAAAATCTCGGTCCTACCATTAATACACCCTATAATGAAGAGAGTCCATTTATTCATGCCGATGGCGTTACATTATTTTTTAGTTCTAAAGGACATAACACTATGGGTGGATACGATATTTTCTTTTCTACCTTTAATGAAGAAACTAATACTTGGTCAGCACCAGAGAATGTAGGTTATCCGATAAGTTCTGCCGAGAATGATGTGTATTACATTCCTACTCCTGATGGCAAACGGGCTTATATGACTTCGCAGCGATTTGGTTCTATCGGGCGGGCAGATTTATATATGATTTCGTTACCCGACGAACAAGAAAAGCCGCTAACTATTATGAGTGGTACTATTCATAATGCCGATGGTGTAGTGCCAAAGAATATGGTCATCAATGTCACAGACAAAGCTACCGGAAAACTGGTTGGACAATATCGTCCCAACACCAAAACGGGAAAGTTTCTGTTTATTCTGACACCGGGTAAATATCATTCTGCTTTTATGGCAGACGATTTTTTGTATTTTGATAATGATTTTTC
>QNAD01000401.1 GCA_003641345.1 Candidatus Zixiibacteriota bacterium
GATCTTTGTTATTTTCATTCAATATATTTTCATCTATCGTTTTAACAGATGAATACTATTTTGAATATGAAACTACCGATCAATTTGGTTACCAGTACACAGATTATTTTGAGCCGTCAGGACAAGACAAAACATTTACCGTACAGTCTAAGGTCTTTAAACTTCAATATAAAATTTACACAAACAACTGGCTAGCACCTGTCGGAAGTTATTATTTGTTGGGACTATCCTTTCTCGAAGGACATTCATCCGATTATCTTGTAAATTCTCCTGAAGTAAAGGATATCATCAAAAACACAACTTTTAATCGTATCTATCTGACTTTTGGATATGGAAAAAAATGGATGCTCAACAATCGTTTATCTTTTCATTTGGGGGTAAATTCCGCTCTTTCGTTTGACTTAAATTCGTTTCCTTTTACTATTTCTTTTGGAAGTTCGTCTAATAGCAACGGGAATATTGATGACGCTTTTCAGACTTTAGTAAAAAAACGAATACGAAAAATGCAGCTTATGAATATGGAATTTGGAATTGGAATCCTATTATTCTAATGGGAAAAACGAGTTAAAATTTTACTTATCGTTTGAATCAATTTTTCTTTTTCAATAGGTTTTAAAATGACATCAACAAATCCTATTTTCTTCATCTTGGCAACTTCATTTCCAAAAGCATAGGCAGTTTGTGCCACAACAGGGATATTCGGGAATTCCTTTTTGAGAACTTCCAATGTCTGATAACCGTCCATGACAGGCATCTGAATATCCATTAAGATAATATCAACTTTCCCTCCCTGTTGCAAATAATCTATCACTTCTTGTCCGTTTTTTACCATTATTAACTTGGCTTTGGTTTCAGACAACAATTCTTTAATTAACAAATAATTAGCTTCCTCATCTTCTGCCACTAAAAATGATTTCTGTTGCCAATCAGGATGCTGTAAATTAATTGTTTCTTTAATTTTATTTCTATCTGTTTTTTCAAAAGGGATACGAAAAGTAAAGGTTGTTCCTTTTCCCAGTTCCGATTTCACAGACAGTTGTCCACCAAGCAATTCAGCCAACTTCTTAGAAATAGACAATCCTAATCCTGTTCCGCCTTTGGGCTTAGTGTGAGAAATATTAACTCTTTCAAACCGATTAAAGATTGTCTGTAGTTTATCTTCGGAAATACCAATTCCTGTATCAGAGATATTAATTTCTAACCAATTTTTAATGGAAGTATAAGCAATGATAATTTCTCCGGAATCAGTATATTTTATAGCATTATCCACTAAATTATACAAAACTTGTTTTATTCTGATTTCGTCGGAAACTAACAAATAATTCATCTTCTTTTTCTCAATCTTGATTATTATCGGCTTATTTAAAGTATCTATTCGTTGAGAAAAAACTATTTGGACATCATCTATCAATTTCTCAAAATCAAACGGATGTCGGACAATTTCCATTTGATCAGATTCAATCTTTGCTACATCTACAATATCATTAATCAGTTGTAAAAGTAATTGTCCTTTTTCTTGAATAATCTTTATATAAGCATCTTTCTTGTCGGGATTTATATCTTTTTTCAGCAAATCGGAAAATCCAAGAATAGCATTCATCGGTGTGCGAATTTCGTGCGACATATTTGCCAAAAAAACTGTTTTTAATTTGTCGGAACTTTCCGCTTTTTTTTTCGCTTTTTCTAATTCTATAACAACTTTCTTTAGCTCGTCAGTTCTTTCTGCAACTAATTCTTCAAGATTGTTTTTATACCGCTCCAGTTCTTGCTCGGTTAACAACATTTCCTTATTTTGTGCTATAATCTTATCGCGTTGTCGCTCCACACTCTCTTTTTCTTCATAGTAAGACCGTACCAAAAAAGCAACTATAATCGTTAAAAGGATTAATTCAAATAATGCCGTAAAAAAATGATCATCAAACCGTTGTGTTTCATTTTGATAACCCATGATTAAGTCCGGATAATATTTTTCAAAAATGAATAAACCGGCAAGTAATAAAATAAACGAAGCATTAAGGAAATAAATCTTTTTACCGCCAAAAACAAGATTGATAACAAAAATAAAAATAAAAAACGAATAAACGGTTGGTCCTTTACTCCCTGAATTTGTAAACCATAATAATGTGAAAAGAATATAAAATAGGATGGAAAAACTCCACAATAATATTTGGTAACTTATTCCTTTTTTTGACAAAAGATAAAGCACTGAAAATGCAAGAAAAATAAAAAGTGTTGAAATTGTAATAAAAGGATTTAATCCAATTGAGAAGTTAACAATAGTACCTAACAATGTTGCTAACGCTGCAAAAAAACAAGCAGCATTAAAATATCGCTGTTGGATAGAAATTGTCATAGGACTTCCAAACAGCGTTTTTAATAAATTATGAAAAAAACTGATTTCCCTCCCCATTATCCTAAAAATCAATAATGCAAAGATAACTGATTTTACAAAAGAAAAAATAAAAAAAGCCACCAACTACAAAAGTTAATGGCTTTTAGACATAAATATATAAAAATACTTATTTATTCTGTGCGTCAACCACGGCAATCGTTACCATGTCCACAATTTCGCGAACAGAACTTTCCAATTGTAATATATGAATGGATTTATTAATTCCCATTAAGATAGGTCCAATTGCTTCAGTACTTCCTATTTCCTGCATCATCTTGTAGGCAATATTACCGGCATTCAAATCAGGGAAAATCAGTGTATTAACTTCCTTATTCCCAATCTTATTAAAAGGATAGCGTTTTTGC
>QNAD01000402.1 GCA_003641345.1 Candidatus Zixiibacteriota bacterium
AAGATCTTGTGTATTTTACCGTTGCCGATTGCACAGGTCATGGTGTGCCGGGAGCTTTTATGAGTATGTTGGGAATTGCTTTTCTTACCGATATTGTTAATCGTTCATCTAAATTACTTTCCACAAGCGAAGTCCTGGAAAACCTGCGAAGTTATATTAAGCTCGCTTTACAAGAAAAAGATGATGGTATGGATATGGCTATGCTACGATTTGATTTCAAGAAAAAAGAAGTGGAATTTTCGGGTGCTAACAACCCACTTATCATCGTAAGAAAAAATGAACTTTTAGAGTTTAAACCCACACACGCTCCTGTGGGCAGGTATATCAAGAATATTCCTTTCAAAGCGGAAAAAATAAAACTTAAAAAAGGCGATATGCTCTATATATTCTCTGATGGATATATTGACCAATTTGGCGGTAAAGACGGTAATAAGTTTATGAAGAAACAATTTAAAGAACTTTTAGTTGAGATTAGCGAGAAATCCATGAATACCCAAAAAGAAAAATTGGATAAAATCATGCTTACATGGCGAAAACAACCTACCAAAGAATATCCGCAGTTAGACGATATTTTGGTAGTCGGAATAAAAATATAATACTAGAATCTACTATTGCATTTAAACATCTATAGCTTAATCTTCCTTTATTACCTTAAAAATATTATTCTTCTTAAAATTATAAAAAGAAACCTTGTACTTCGAAAAAAAATATGCAGGAATAATTGCAATTGCAGCAATTACACTTACTAAAAAGTCTATTGTAAATTCCGAAAATTTCATTTCATTTTGATAAATCTGATAAAGAAGAAAACAAAAAAGGAATAATGAAATTGCTGTTAAAAAAGGTAAAAGTATTTTCCAAATTAATTGTTTCTTTTTTTGATTTTCTTCCCAAAACAAATAATATTTCAAAAGCCTGTCAGCAGAAGATTTATTTAAGCCCATATTTATCAGTTCTTTTTTTGTTTCTTCGCTTGAAAAATCTTTTAAATTATTAAAAACAAAACTAATAAATTGCGGTTCTATTAATTCCTTATAATAATCTCCATTGTCATTTTTAGCTATAATACCCCGCTGTAATAAAATATTTTTTGCAACATTCCACTTTTCTTTAATTTCATTTCTACTTTTCAAAATTTTGTATAATTCCTCATCTGTCATATTTGACAGCATTTGATCCCAATTATAGTATCCGTCGTTCATTTGTTTATTATTTTATGCAAATATAATATTTTATTTTATTGAAACATTTAAATTAATTAGAGTAATCATCCGTTAATTTTGAAAAGTCTATCTTGTTTTTTTGTATTTTCGCACCCTGAAATTATCAGAAACTTATGGAATACAATCACAAAGATATAGAGCCCCGATGGCAAGAACAATGGAAAAAAGAAAAAATATATCAGGTTACCGAAGACATCTCTAAACCGAAGTTTTATGTCCTTGATATGTTTCCATATCCTTCCGGTGCCGGCTTGCATGTAGGACACCCACTTGGATATATTGCTTCAGATATTTACGCCCGCTACAAACATTTGAAAGGATTTAATGTCCTCCACCCCATGGGATTTGATGCTTTTGGATTGCCCGCAGAACAATATGCCATACAAACAGGACAACATCCTGCCGAAACCACAAAAAAAAATATTGCCCGCTATAAAGAACAACTCGGAAAAATCGGCTTTAACTACGACTGGAATCGCGAAGTTATTACTTCCAACCCTCAATATTATAAATGGACGCAATGGACTTTTATCCAACTGTTTCATCATTGGTTTGACAATAATCTGCAAAAGGCAAGACCTGTTTCAGAATTAATTTCGGTATTCTCCGAAAACGGAACCACCGGTGTTAATGCTGCCTGTACCGAAGAAATAAATTTTACTGCCAACGAATGGAAAAACAAAACCGAAAAAGAACAACAGGAAATATTACTGAATTATCGTTTGGCTTATTTAGCAGATTCATATGTAAACTGGTGTCCCGAACTCGGAACGGTACTTGCCAACGATGAGGTTAGTAACGGTGTATCGGTTCGTGGCGGTTATCCTGTAGAACAACGCAAGATGAAACAATGGCTGCTGCGTGTTTCCGCCTACGCCAACCGGTTACTCAACGACTTAGAAAAACTGGAATGGACAGATTCGCTTAAAGAAATACAACGCAACTGGATAGGAAAGTCCGTTGGAGCAGAGTTAACATTCAAAATCCACACCCCAACCCTCTCCAAAGGAGAGGATTTAGGTGAGGTTACAGTTTTTACCACCCGCCCCGATACCATCTATGGAGTATCATTTATGGTATTGGCTCCCGAAAGCGAACTGGTAAATCTGTTAACCTCTACAGAACAACAAAAAGAAGTTGATGAGTATTTAAAGGCAACAAAAAAACGCACCGAACGCGAACGCTTGGCCGAAGTCAAAAAAGTTACAGGCGTATTTTCCGGCTCTTATGCCATTCATCCTATTACAGGCGAAAAACTTCCCATTTGGATTGCCGATTATGTATTGGCAGGCTATGGCACCGGTGCCGTAATGGCTGTGCCGGCACACGATAGTCGCGACTTTGACTTTGCCAAACATTTTGACTTACCCATTTTACAAGTTGTCTCAAAAAAAGGTGAAACCACAACCGATACAGACACATGGCAGGAATCGTACGATTCCAAAGAAGGCATCATTATCAACTCGCCCATTATTAATGGCTTGGAAGTAAAAAAAGCCATGGAAAAAATCATCAACTATTTTGAAGAAAAAG
>QNAD01000403.1 GCA_003641345.1 Candidatus Zixiibacteriota bacterium
AGGAATGACAGATTTGGTGTCGGGTGGCAACCTCAAACTTGTTTGGGGTTGAAAATCAAAATTGGATAGATTTATATGATAGTATTTCCGGTCAAAACTGAGATTGATTCGCTTCGCTCGCAATGACAGAATCGGGTTTTTCAACAAGCTCTTTCACAGGAACGACAGTAAAATATCTATGATTGTTCTTTGTTATAATGTAAAACAATTATCAATATTTGACTAATTTATAGAAATGAGATTTGAACTTATTTGAGATTGGTCCGCTACTTATTTTATGTTTTTGCCTCTGTCGTTTTATCTCTGATACAGGAGCAATCAATTTGAGTGAACTTGAGATAAAGATTTCATCGGCATTAACCAAATTGGGCAGAGTTATATTTTTTTCAGATAATTTATAACCGAGTTTTTTAGATTCCCGAAAGACAATTTTGCGAGTGATTCCTTCAAGACATCCGGAATTAAGGGGCGGGGTATAAATTTTATTTTTATTTACCCAGAAGATATTAGCCGATGTTACTTCGGCTATTTGATTCTTTTCGTTGAGCAATAAAGCGTCGTTACAATTTTTGTTAATTGCTTCTCTTAGAGCCGATGCATGAATAGCGTAAGAGATAGTTTTTATTTGTCTGAAAATAGAATCCTGATCTACTTTCAAGTTTGATAAATATAATTTGAATGGATAGTCAGGCATTTGGTGAGGAGCAACCGAAATGATAATCTGTGATTCCCCTTGCTGACCTACCCACCTTGCCGCCTCGCCTGCAGTTACGGTAATTCTGATTTTAGTAATTCTTGAAGGATGTTTACTGCTTGTATTTAGAACCCATTTTTTTAAAATTTCTTTTTTTACGGGTATTTTAAAACCAGTAACTTTAGCACCTTTGTAAAGACGATTAAGATGTTCGTTGAAAAATATGATTCGTCCATCAATCCCCAAACAGGTTTCGAAAAGTCCTTCGGCATAGAGCAGGGCGTTATCAAAAACAGAAATTTTATCCTGGCCTCTTTTAACAATTTTGCCATTTATCGAAGTTATTAATTTCATGTTTTATTCAATGCCAATCGCTCTAAAAAGGTTTTTTGCTTTTAAAAGCATTTCATTATACTCATTTTCAGGGTCGCTGTCAGCTACAATTCCACCTCCGGCATGTAAATAATATTTATTCTCTTTGTGCAGGATAGTTCTTATGGCAATATTAAAATCTGCCTGCTTGCCCCAGACATAGCCGATGCAACCGGTATATACATTGCGTGGAATTTCTTCAAGTTTCGACAGGATTTCAACAGCACGTTTTTTGGGTGCTCCGGTAATTGAGCCACCGGGAAGCATCGCTTTAATTATATCGCTTACTTTTATGTTGTTGTCTGTTTGGCAAATAATTTCTGATACAAGGTGAATTACCGATGAATATATCTCAGGTTTGAAAAGTTCATTGACTTTTACTGTGCCTGTTTGTGCTACTTTCCCTAAATCGTTCCGTTCCAAATCAACAATCATCAGAAGTTCTGCTTTGTCTTTTTCTGAGTTTAGCAGGGTTTCAAGGCAAGCTTTTTCTTCGGTTATGGATGCACCTCTTTGGATAGTTCCTTTGATTGGGCAGGTGGAAAGCATATTGTTTTCTTTTTTGAACATTCTTTCCATCGATGAAGAAAGTATCTGGAAATCACCAAAATTTAGAAAAGAAGAATAGGGAACAGGGTTAAGATTTCGTAATTTAGAATATACATTAAACGGGTTTTGTATAGATTCTATTTCAAAACCACATGTGAAATTAGCCTGATAAATGTCGCCTTCTTTTATGTGATATTTGACCTTTTCAACCTTTCTCAAATATTCATCTTTGGTGTAGGCGGTTTTAAATTTATTTTTATTTGGTAAAATATTTTCAGTAGAAATATCTGTTGAATCAAGCAGGTCGGAGAAATCATCTATGTTCGGATTCGATGAAACCAATTCTCCTGTAATATGATCATAGATTAATACGACATCGTATATCAAAAATTGTATGTCCGGAATAATAGATTTTTTTTGATTTTCTAAACCCAATAGAGGGAGCGTTGATTCATAACTGAAATAACCGACAGAAAAATAATTGTTATCCTGCCAGTATTGTTCCAGATATTCAAATATATTTTCATCTGATTTTGAAACTATTTTTTTATCAAACTGCTGAATTGTTATTTGGTTATTTTCAAGTTTGACACCGCCAATCGGGTTGCGGGCAATAAAAGATTTTGTCCCTTTGTTATCTACTTTCAAAGAAGAGTCAAGCCAGACCGAACCGTATTTATCAGCTATTTTCGAAAAGATTATTTCAATATCAGTTCTGTTTTCTGTTTTGATTATCATAAGTGAAATAAACTAATCTAACAGAGCTTGAAGTCAAGAATTATTGAAAATGACTCGTTGACTTTATATTATAACTCTGTTTCTTGGATGAATGGCTGCTTTGAAATTGCTCTTTATTTTTATTTTGATTATGCTGGCAATCCGGAAAAAAATATCGGTTGGTATTACTCTTTCCGGGGCTGGACTGATTATGGCAGTATTGTTTCAGGTTTCGTTTGAATCATTGATGATCGGTTATTATGAACTTATCAAATCTCATATATTTATAACTCTTACTTTAGTCGTAATTTTTATCACATTTTTAGGAGCATTGTTAAAAGAATTAGGCTTTCTGGAAAAATTATCAACTGCTGTACAGGGTCTTCCGGGCGGGAATAAAACAGCGGTTGCTTTGTTG
>QNAD01000404.1 GCA_003641345.1 Candidatus Zixiibacteriota bacterium
AATTCTTTTTTGATGCCTTTCTTTTATCATGGGGAGGTCTTCTTTGAGTATTAATTCAGAGAAATAGAATGGCTTGTTTTTTTCAATTTTTGGGTTAATGATTTTGAATGCGGCGCGATTCCAAAAAACAACAGCATTGTCTTGGGCAATAAATATGGCAATATTGGCTTTGTCCCAAAGCTTTTTTAATTCGAGTTCATATTTCGTAGATTTTTCCAGAAGAAACGAGTCAGTAATATCGTGTTGAATGCCGAAAATCCCTAAAATCTCTTTTTGGTCGTTGTAAAGCGTAACAAGCTCTCCTTCAATGGCAATTGAATTACCTTCTTTATTTTTCATTACCTGTTTAACCTCGGTTCTACCTTGGTCAAATAACTTTTCCAAAAATTTTGAGTATGTTTTCCAGTTAGGTAAATTGGTTATTCTGAACTGTGAAAATTCTCCATTAGTCATTTTAAATTGTTCAAGGATGACCTTGTTGAATCCAACAGGCTCTAGTTTTGAAAGAATTCTTTCCAGTTGTTTATCCTTGTTTATCTTATCTGTCCATGGTAGTGAATAGGGGAGGAGAAAAAGAAAAACGCCCTCAACACTTTGTGAAAAAATAGAATTGAATAAACTTTTGAGTTGTTCCTGCTCACGAGAAAGCAATTGGGCTGTTTCTTCGTAAAAAATATAGCCCTGAATTCCTTCAGTATCTCCTGCTTCGTTTTGGTATAAACTAAATTTTACTTTTGCCGGTTTAATATTTCCTTGTGTGTCTATGTATTCTAAATCTAACAAAAGATATTTTGGAGTACTAGGTTTTTCTATTAATCTTCCATCTTTAATAAATTGCTGTTGAATTTTGAGGACTTGTTGATAGGTTTTAGGTGTTACTAGTTTTTGATAATCAGCAGTCATAAATTCTTCGGGCGTATAACCTAAAAAATCATAAATCCCAGAAGATATAAATGTTGTTTGGAATGAGAAATTCATTTGCCAAAGAATTTCTTTGGCATTTTTCTCAAATGAAGAAAGTGCTTTGATAGTTGAATTTAAAGACGATAGCTCTTTTCTTAACTGTTTGTTTTCTGCTTCTAATTGTTTGATGGTTTTACTCATAGGTGTGGTTCTCGGTAGTGCAAATGAACTTTGTTATTGTTTGCAAATAAGAATCTATTTCTCATTCCTCCAGTAAGTTTCTTCAGTATTGGAGTCATTTGAAATTTTTCGTGATAACACAAAAAAATAATCGGATAACCGATTCAGAAAGCAAATAACTGTTTCTCCTATTTCAATGATTTGATTTAACAGAAGTACTTGCCTCTCTGCACGGCGACAAACAACGCGGGCTTTGTGGGCACTGCTTACGACAATATTACCGCCTGGAATAATAAATGCTGTTTGTTCGGGTAATCCGGACTCAAATTCATCAATGTATTTTTCCAGTTGTGAGATGTCATCTTTGGATAACTTCGGCAATTTAGCTTTGGTATTTGTTTTTTCGGTTGCTAATATACTGCTGATTACCATTAATCTATCCTGAATCCAAATGATTTGTTCTTTTATCGGCTGTGGAATATCATAATCGCGAATGGCTCCGGCAAAAACATTTAACTCGTCAAGTGTACCGTAAGTTTCTATTCGCGGGTGTGTCTTTGGAACACGGGTTCCTCCGAAAAGAGAAGTTTCGCCTTTATCTCCGGTTTTGGTGTAAACTTTATATTTCATGGCGTTGTACATTTATTTGATCATTTTCTATGGTTCCATCTTTTAACTTAATGATGCGTTGGGCATAAGTAGCAATATCAGGTTCGTGGGTAACAAGGATAATTGTATTTCCCAGTTGATGAATTTTGTTGAACAATCGCATAATTTCTACAGAAGTTTCCGAGTCTAAATTTCCTGTCGGTTCGTCGGCAAGGATAATAGATGGTTTATTAACCATGGCTCTGGCTATAGCAACCCGTTGGCGTTGTCCACCAGAGAGTTCATTGGGTTTGTGTGTCATTCTATCTTCTAATCCTACGCTTTCTAAAACCTGTGTAGCTATTTCTTCTCTGTTGTTTTTCGTTTTTCCGGCATAGACCAAAGGCAGAGATACATTTTCCAATGCCGAATATTTGGCAAGCAGATTAAAGGTTTGGAACACAAAACCAATTTCTTTGTTGCGAATCTCGGCTAATTCGTTTTCATCAAGTTTCGATACATTCTGATTATTCAGGATATAAGTGCCCGAAGTAGCTACATCCAGACATCCGAGGATATTCATCAGTGTAGATTTCCCTGAACCGGAAGCTCCCATAATGGCAACATATTCGTTGCGGTTAATTGTTAAGTCAATTCCCCGCAAAGCACGGATAGTTTGTGTGCCAACAAAATAATTTTTTACTAGATTTTCTAACTGAATGACTTCTTCCAAAACAAAAGTTTTTGCTAAAATACTTAATATCTCAAAACAAAGTGTTGTTTCGACAATTCCTTTTTGAAAAAGACAATGCCGAATTGAAAAATATCTAAAGAAAGTGTTACAGATTTGTCGGCAGTAATCGTTTGCCATGCTTGTTGCATATCGCTTGACCAGTGGATGTCGTCAAAAACTAAGATGCTGTTACTGTGTGTCAGTATTTTTAATTTTTTAAAATAATCTAAGGTGGCATTGTAGCGGTGATTACCGTCAATAAAGACAAAATCGAAATTTTGTTTTGTCTCATTTAATTTGTCGAGAGTTTCTGAAAAATCCGAAATAATCAGATTGATATTCTTCG
>QNAD01000405.1 GCA_003641345.1 Candidatus Zixiibacteriota bacterium
ATCGGACACAACGAAGACGACTGGGGCGATTTGGTTGTTAATTTCTATAAAGTACCCCCAAAAGACCATCAACCAAACGAAAAAGTCACACTGTTAGATGGAACAAAAATCCCACAAGTTCCGCACACTTTCGGTTATCTGTGGTGGGAAACAACCAACCAAAAATTCGGTGATTATTACCTAAACGAAAAAGGTGTAAGCATTTGTTCCAATGCTTGTAGTTCGAGAGAAGACACCGCTACCGGAAATATTGGGTATTATCTACGACGAATTATTGCCGAACGGGCAAGTACTGCCAAAGAAGGTGTACATATTGCTGCAGATATCATCTCTAAAATAGGTTACGAATCTTCGGGACGCACCTACACCATCGCCGACCCTAACGAAATATGGATTTTAGCCGTTGTCAAAGGCAGACACTGGATAGCCGAAAAAGTACCGGACAACCAAGTCGCAATTATTCCGAATTACTACACCATTGAGACTGTTGACTTACACGACACGGTAAATGTGTTAGCAAGCCCCGACATTATTTCGTATGCCATTTTGCGGGGTTGGTATTTTCCGCAAAGCGACGGTGCTTTTAATTTTAAGCAAACCTACGGTAATACATCCAATACTTTTTCATTTGGCAATGTGCCTCGCCATTGGGCAGGTATCAATGCTTTGGCGAATAAATCGTATGGCATCAATGACGATTTGCCGTTTTCATTTTTACCGAAAAGTTCCGTTACCGTAAAATCCGTTCAGGCGGTATTGTCATCACATTACGAAGGCACAGATTTTGAAACAAATTACTCATTACACAAAAATCCGCACAGAAATCTGATTCACCGAATTTGTAATGCAGGCACTAAGTTTAGTACCGTCACACAACTTTATAATGACCGTCCTGCCGCCAACGGATTTATTGTTTGGTGGGCACCATTGAATCCGTGTATTCATCCATATATCCCTATTGCTTATGGCATAAATCAAATTCCTGCCACTTATCAAATTCGCCCTTTGGAACAGGCATTGGCAAATCACTTTGACAAAAAAGCTAATTCGTTTAAGGCAAATCCCAAATCGGCTTACGCTACTTTCAAGAATTATAATGATCAAATCGATCAAGACTATAAAGCAAAAATTACAGAAGCAAAACAATGGAAACAATCGTTTGAAGAAAAAGTAATCAATGCCGTAAACGCCGAATCCATAAAAAAAGACGAGCAATTAGGACAAGTATCCGCCACTTTTCTGCAAATGCTTTTTGAAGCAGAGAAAGAGAAAATAAAATAGCATAAAGTTTTTATAAAGTTATGGAGTTAATAAATTTAAAATAAGTATTCCAAAAACAATTAAAAATGAAAGAAATAAAAATTATTTTAATTGCATTATGTTTGTTTGTTACTACGATAAATGCCCAAACATTATTAGGCCCTGAAACTTTCGATTCTGATTTTATTATCCATGGCTCATCGGCTTCTACTTCCGTATGGTTTGGTCCTGACTACCACTCTCCTATTGATTACAATGCAACCGGTGGCTGCACCGGAGGATATGCAGGATATCAAGGTTCGTGGAATAATTACTGGATGAATTTTCTTAGAACTCCTGCCATTGATTGCAGTGGTTTAGATTCTGTAAAATTAACTTTTGACCTCTCAAATTCTTATTTTTCAAATCATGCGAATGATAAAGTTTACTTTAATATGTGGATTGATGGTGGCTATGAAGACGCCGTAACAAACCAAACCATCTATTTTGACCAAGTCAGAAATTGTGTAACCTGTGAAATAATTTATGATTTAACACCCTATACAGATAAAACAGCTATCTTATTTTATTTAAACGCATACTGTGGGTACAATGACTCCCAAACTTATTTTGTTGGCTTTGACAATATTGAAATTAGTGGAATTGGTGGGGAAACTATTTGCAATCCGTTTGCCGGAAACGATACTATAAATTGCAGCATTGACCATTGTTTTAATAATGCTTCTTTAAGTGATACAAATTCTACCTGCACATGGTCAACTTATTCTTCTCCGCTTGGAGCAATTGTAAATTATTCGGATATTAATAACCCTAATACATGTATTACAGTTAATGCTTTTGGACAATATGAATTTATTTTAACCGAAACAAATGGTACTTGCACAGGAACTGATACCATTAATATTGAATTTTTCGAACCGCCAAATTCTTATGCAGGACCATCTAAACTTGTTTGTGGCTACGAAACAGATTTGGAAGCTGATTCAGGATTTTTTCAAGGTTATTGGTTACCGGTTAATGGAATTTCGTTTACAGATACTACAAATCCACATACACATATAATAAGCGATCATTATGGAACAGATATTTTTACTTGGGTAGAAAGCAATCAATATTGCGAAGACAGTTCATGTGTAAATATCACATTTGATAATTGTTCAAATATTGAAAATGTTATTACCAACGATATAAATATATTTCCAAATCCTTCGAGTGGTGTTATTAATATTACACCAAATAAAGAATTGTTCTCCAGTATCAATATTTTTGATGTGTATGGTCATAATGTTTTCAGTGCTATTTTACAAAAAGAAAACATCAGCTTAAATCTTGATAAAGGTATTTACGCTTTAGTATTAAGTGGGAAGAGGGGTATAACAAGAAAATTACTAATCGTACAGTAGTTACTTCACTCACAACAAGAAATCATCTCGCCGATACTGTTTGTTTATCCTATTGAAACAAATATCTACACGCGTGTCATTGCAGAT
>QNAD01000406.1 GCA_003641345.1 Candidatus Zixiibacteriota bacterium
AACCTTCTTTGCTGATCTCAGAGATAGTTCTGAACGAATCCAGATATATGTTCGCAAAGACGCTCTTGGTGATGACCTTTTTGACCTTTTTAATTCAACCGATTTGGGGGATATTATAGGTTGCGAAGGAACTCTGTTCATAACAAAAATGGGTGAAAAAACTATTCGGGTTTCAAATTTTACTATGTTGACCAAAACTCTTCATCCATTACCGGATAAACATGCCGGTTTAACAGACATTGAACAGCGATATCGCAAACGCTATGCTGATTTAATTGTAAATCCGGATGTTAGAAAAGTCTTTATAATGAGGACAAAAATCATTCAGGCTATACGTAATTACCTGAATGCTCAGGGTTTTTTGGAAGTGGAAACTCCGATTTTACAACCGATGTACGGTGGAGCGTTAGCTCGCCCATTTGTAACCCACCATAATACACTTGATATCCCGATGTATCTTCGTATTGCCGATGAGCTTTATCTGAAACGATTGATTGTCGGCGGATATGAAAAAGTTTGGGAATTATGTAAAGATTTTCGTAATGAAGGTATGGACAGACTTCATAATCCGGAATTTACAATGATTGAACTTTATTGGGCTTTTGCCGACTATAAAGATATCGGAAATATGTTCGAAGACATGATCAGAACCGTCGTTTATGAAGTTCATGGGAAATATAAAATCCAGGTCGGCGAACATGAAATCGATTTTGAAAAACCGTTTACCTGGTTACCAATGCTTGACTCCATTAAAGAAAAAACCGGTGTAGATTTTAATGAACTTTCTTACGATGATGCGAAAGCAAAAGTTAAAGAACTGAAATTGGATATTGATACTGACAAATTGATAAATTGGGGTAAAGTTGTTGAGGCTATTTGGGAAGTAACAGTTGAACCGACTTTGATTCAGCCAACTTTTATCTGTGATTTTCCTATTGAAATCTCACCCTTTGCCAAAAAACATCGTTCTAAAAAGGGACTTACTGAACGGTTTGAGTTGTTTATTGCAACTAATGAGACCGGCAATGCGTTTAGTGAATTAAATGATCCAGTAGATCAATTGGAAAGATTCATACAGCAAGGCAAAGCTATCGAAGCTGGCGATGAAGAAGCTCAACCTTTGGACGATGATTTTATTACAGCTCTTACATACGGAATGCCACCTACCGGTGGATTAGGATTTGGAGTAGATCGCTTAGTAATGATGCTTACCAATCAAACAACTTTGCGTGATATAATTTTCTTTCCTCAAATGAAGGAAGCTAAAGAAGGAACAGTTCCGGTATCTAAAATATTAACTCAGATACTTGACGAAGAAGAGAGATAAATTTACATAATGGCGTTTTTGGCAGTTAAAATTTTTTTGGTTCTAGTTTTAAATCTTTTTGTTCTCCTCACGCCGGGGACGGGATTTCGTGATTGGAACGATGTTTGTTTTGAGGAGGACCTGTATGTAATTTAGTGTTTTTTGTGTTTTTAATTTTGTAAATAATTTAAAATTTTTTTAGGAGTTTTTAGAAATGAATATTTATGTAGGAAATATCTCTTTTGAGACTAGCGAAGATAACTTGAAAACTATTTTCGGAGAATATGGTGAAGTCGCTTCCGTAAAAATCATCATGGATCGTGAAACCGGCCGCTCACGTGGTTTTGGTTTTGTTGAAATGTCAGATGATGACCAAGGCCGCACAGCTATTGCCGAAGTTAATGGCAAAGAATTCAACGGTCGCAATCTTCGTGTAAACGAAGCTCGTGAACGCTCTGATAACCGTGGCGGCGGCGGCGGCGGACGCGGACGCTACTAAAACATATCAATTTTTGATATAAATAAAAAACCGGAGATAAAAATCTCCGGTTTTTTTTATGATTTAAAACACTACCAGCTTACTATCATTTTATTGAAATTGCCTTGATATTATATTAGTACATAATATATTCTGTTTAAACATTAAGACTTAACATTTTATAAATGAGGGTTATTATGGATTACCGTACAGAATCAGATACAATGGGTGAATTAAAAGTTCCAGCCAATAAATATTATGGCTGTCAAACAGCACGCTCTTTAATGAATTTTAAAATCGGCACCGAAACAATGCCACCTGAACTAATTAGGGCTATGGGTATTGTTAAAAAAGCGGCTGCTTTGGTAAATATGAAATTAGGAACTCTTCCCAAAGAAAAAGGCGACCTAATTGTAAAAGCGGCAGATGAAGTTATCGAAGGTAAACTCAATGATCATTTTCCTCTGGTTGTCTGGCAAACCGGTTCCGGCACTCAAACCAATATGAACACCAATGAAGTTATCTCAAATCGAGCTATTGAGATTGCCGGTGGTGAAATGGGCAGCAAAAAGCCTATTCATCCAAATGACGATGTCAATAAAGCACAATCATCAAATGATACTTTTCCGACCGCAATGCATATTGCCCCGGTTGAAGAAATTCATCGCAGATTGATACCAATGATAACTCAGCTTCGCGATACTCTTAATAAAAAGGCAGAAGATTTTAAAGATATTATTAAAATCGGCCGCACTCATCTAATGGATGCTACTCCGCTTACACTCGGACAGGAATTCTCAGGATATGCCCAAGCCTTAACGCTGGGATTAGATAGAATAAATTCTTGCCTGGAACGTCTTTATCCACTGGCACTTGGAGGTACTGCTGTTGGCACCGGCTTGAATACTCACCCTGAATTTGCTGTCAAAGTTGCCAAACAAATTGCCGATATTACCGGCAAAAA
>QNAD01000407.1 GCA_003641345.1 Candidatus Zixiibacteriota bacterium
TCCGGTTGTTGAGCTGTTAGAGTAGAACCGCCGGTTTGAGTATGAAACCTGAGCAACATTGATTTTGGGTTTTGAGCTTTGAATTTTTCTTTAACAAGTTTAGCCCATATTCTTCGGGAGGCTCTGAATTTGGCTACTTCTTCAAAAAGGTCATTATGAGCCGCAAAGAAAAATGAAAGACGAGGAGCAAATTCATCGATTTTTAATCCTGCTTTTAAAGCCGCCTCTACGTAAGCCAGAGCATTGGATAGAGTAAAAGCAATTTCCTGAACCGCAGTAGCTCCTGCTTCCCGAATATGATAACCTGAAATAGAAATAGTATTGAACTTTGGTAAATTTTCTGACGCATATTCAAAAATATCAGTGATTATTTTCATCGATGGCTCAGGGGGATAAATATATGTTCCCCGAGCGATAAATTCTTTTAGGATGTCATTCTGGATTGTACCCATCAATTGATTTGGTGCAACACCCTGTTTTTTGCCAACTACTATATACAAAGCCAACAAAATAACAGCAGTTGAATTGATTGTCATTGATGTTGATACTTTATCAAGCGGGATACCGTCAAAAAGAATCTCCATATCTTCCAAAGAATCAATCGCAACTCCAGTCCTACCCACTTCGCCTTTGGCTAAAACATTATCAGAATCATATCCGATTTGGGTTGCCAAATCAAAAGCAACCGATAAACCGGTTTGTCCCCGCCCAAGTAGATATTTAAATCTTTTGTTAGTTTCCAAAGCTGTGCCAAATCCAGCATATTGCCTCATAGTCCAAAAACGCCCTCTGTACATTTCGGAATAAACACCACGGGTGTATGGATATTCACCAGGTTTCCCAAGTTTTGATTGATTTATATCTATATCTGATTTTTCAAGAAGAACAGGTATCTTGATTCCGGAAAGATTTTTTTTGGGACCTGTTGGCATTATTCAAACTCCAGAAGTTTGTCTGCCTTTTCGACAGAATCATTATTATTGACATAAATATCTTTAATTACCCCATCGCTTGCGGCTTTAAGAACATTTTCCATTTTCATAGCTTCGATAATAACAAGCGGTTGACCTTTTTTAACCTGATCACCTTTTTTGACTTTAATTTCCAGAACCAATCCAGGCATGGGGGATTTAAGCAGTTTATCAACTTTGCGTTCCGATGACATTCCAGCTGTTTTTTTAAGTTGTGCTAAATTATAATCTTCAATCTCTACTTCAATCTCCTGCCCTTTTAAAAAAACTTTACGGGTTGAATCAAACCCGTTGGAACGAACATCAATTTCATTTGCAATATTATCAACCAGAAGCAAAGTGCGGCTTTCGCCTAATTTGTTAGCTACGGCATGCACCTCTTTATTATTTATAATGACTTTGAAACCGTCAGTCTGTTTTTCCAGTTTCAATTCAAATTCTTTACCATCAATATTAACCATATAATGTGACATCAGCGACTCCCTTCAAATTTTCGAAGGTTATCAGAACGATGGAAATTTTTCCAATTACTCTCTGAAACAGAATCATTATTTTTATTATTTACCATAATCTTTTGTTCATTGATATATTTATCAATAGCGGCGGCAATGGCAGCAATTTCGCCAATTTCCTGAGTAGGAATTGTAAATTTATAATCCGGATATTCTTCATCAAGAAACTTTGTGGAAATATCGCCAGAACAAAATCTCTTGTTATCCATCATTACCCGATGGAAACCTATTGTTGTTTTAACACCGGAAACCCTGTATTCCTCCAAGGCTCGTTTGGTTCGATTGATTGCTTCTTCTCTGTTTTTACCCCAAATACAAAGTTTAGCAATCAACGGATCATAATAAACTGAAACTTCATTAAAAATCACAACCCCTGAATCTACTCTTACTCCGGGTCCGGAAGGCGGGCGATAATTTTTAAGTTTTCCGGTTGATGGCACAAACCCGCCCTCGGGGTCTTCAGCACAAATACGACACTCAATAGCATGACCATTTACTGATAATTTTTCCTGCTTGTACGGAAGGACTCCACCCTCAGCAATGAACACTTGCTCTTTAACCAAATCAAATCCGCTGACCATCTCTGTAACAGGATGCTCCACTTGAAGCCGTGTATTGACTTCTAAAAAGAAAAACTCAGATTCTTCAGTAACCATAAATTCGACTGTTCCAGCACCGACATATCCGGTTTTGCGAGCAATATTCAAAGCGGAACCACCCATCTTTTCCCTTAGCTCAGGAGTCATAAACGGGGACGGAGTTTCTTCGATCAATTTTTGATGGCGTCTTTGAATTGAGCATTCCCGCTCCCCAAGATGGAGACAGTTACCATGTTGATCGCATAAAATTTGAAATTCAATATGACGTGGTTTTTTCAAAAAACGTTCGATAAACACCCGACCATCACCAAAAGCAGATTTGGCTTCCGATGATGCACGATTCAAAGCATCTTCGAATTCATCTTGTGACTCTACTACCCGCATTCCCTTACCACCCCCGCCGGCAGTAGCTTTAATCAAAATAGGAAAACCGACACCGTCAGCTTTTTGTTTCGCATCTGCGAGAGAATCGCCTTCAATTTCTGCTCCGGGGACTACCGGCATACCGGCATCAATAGCAGTTTGTCGGGCTTGGATTTTATCACCGAGCAGAGTAATTGTTTCCGGCTTGGGACCTATAAAAATAATCCCTTCAGATGCACATCGCTTGGCAAATTCCGCATTCTCTGCTAAGAAACCATACCCGGGATGGATAGCATCAGCA
>QNAD01000408.1 GCA_003641345.1 Candidatus Zixiibacteriota bacterium
ACACCAAAATCTCGGGACAATGGTTTATGGCATATCAATATGGTATGAACGATACAGTAGATTTTAATAAGTTTTTGCTGCGAAGGGCATATTTAACTTTTAAAACGAAATTAACCAAAAATCTTTCGGCACGGCTGACACAAGATTTAACCATTGACAACCAAGGCGATGATGCCGGAAATGTTGAGGTGCGATTTAAATATTTGTATCTTTGCCATACACTTCCCGATTTTTCAATTTTTTCAGACCTTCACTTTGAATTTGGAATAGTACATCGTCCATGGCTTGATTTTGAAGAACACATCAATGCCTACCGGGTGCAGGGATCTATGGCAATGGAGAAAGACGGATTATTTAATTCTGCGGGATTCGGAATTTCGTTTTTTACGCTGATAGGGAAAAAAATGGATAATAATTTTACGAAAACCGTCAATAGTCATTACGCCGGACAATACGGTAGCTTCTCGCTGGGGGTCTATAACGGAGGCGGATATCATGCTTTTGAAAAAAATGCTTCAAAGGATATAGAAACCCGCTTGACGCTTCGTCCTTTCCCTGAAAAATTACCCGGACTGCAACTGTCGTATTTCGGAATCTTTGGCAAAGGGAATATTCCCGAACAACCCGATTTTTTGCTACACACCGGATTTCTATCTTTTGAAAACAAGCTGCTTATCCTTACGGGACAATATTTTACAGGCATCGGAAACAGTAAAGGGTCTTTGCTTGCCGACACGCTTTTCAATGCCGATGCTTTTACGGGGTGTTCTGGTTTTGCGGAGCTGAAAATTCCAAAAACAAAACTGGCGGCATTTTTCCGTTATGACCACTTTGAGACGGATAAAACAAATACTTCAAAACAGATTATTATTGGTGGCTTCTCGTACCGTTTTGCAAAAAAAAGCAAAGTACTGATTGATTTTGAAAATCAAGATATTGGCGATAAGAAAAATCATTATTTTGCAGAGATTGCTTTGGAAGTTTATTTTTAAGGGGTCTTAAATTCTTAATTTTTTTGAAGCCATTAAAATTTTCGTATTATTTTTACACCAGAGAATGAAAAAACGAACGACTTATATTTTACTGGTGCTTGGTTGGTTGATGGCTGCTTATTCGCAAGGATTTGCCATCAACAAAAATACGAAAGACACCATACCGCCATCGTTGAAATATCAAAGGTTGTCTCAGATTCTCGACAGCTTGTCTTATCTGATAAAAGTCCAAAACGAAGTTATTACGACACAAGACAGATTCTCATCGCAGCCCTATGATAAAACGCCTGATTTGGTCTTTGAATACCGGATGGAGGCATTAAACCAAACAACACCTATTCAGCTAACTTACAATAAAACTGTTAAACATTTTATTGATTTTTATTTAGTGCGAAACAAATCATTAGTCTCAAAATTGATGGGTTTGTCAGATTTTTATTTCCCGTTATTTGAAGCTGAATTGGATAAGTATAATTTACCGATGGAATTAAAATATTTGCCTGTAATTGAGTCGGCACTGAATCCGAATGCTCGTTCGCGAAGTGGTGCTGTTGGGTTGTGGCAGTTTGTTTACGATACGGGAAAATTACTCGGACTCAAAACAAACTCGTTTGTTGATGAACGCAAAGACCCCATAAAGTCAACGGAAGCAGCATGTGAATATCTATCTTTTTTGTATTCCATTTTTGGCGATTGGCAACTGGTTTTGGCTGCTTACAACGGTGGTCCGGGAACTGTAAAAAAAGCTATTGAGCGCTCAGGCGGCAAAACTAATTTTTGGGATATCCGTCCTTATCTGCCACGGGAAACCCGTAATTATGTGCCGATTTTTATTGCTGCCAATTATGTGTTTAGTTATGCCACACTACATCAAATAGAGCCGAAGCCGTTTGTTTTCGGACATTTTGATGTGGACACCGTTCAAACAACAAAAAGAATCAGCTTTTATGTGCTTTCACAAAAAATAGGTGTACCTGTTCAAACTCTGGCTTTTTTGAATCCCGAATATAAATTGAAAGTAAAGCCTGTAACCAATGAACCGATGCCTCTTGTTTTGCCACGAGATGCTATCAGTAAGTTTTTGGATCAACAGGAAGCCATTTATTCTGCCTCTTCAAACAGCTATTCTGCTCCGCCACAGAAAAAGGTTAAAATTGTTCATACGGTAGAAAAAGGCGAGTATCTACATAAGCTGGAAATAAAATATAAGGTTTCTAAAGAATCTATCAGAATTTGGAACCACTTGTCTTCTGATGTACTGCATACCAACCAAAAATTAGTTATTTGGGTGCCGAAAGACACAATACCTTAAAAAAGCGCAAAGTGTGTTAATCCGATGTTTTTTCGTTAGGAACAATTTCAACGATAATTTCTTTTATCCGCCGTTGATCAATTGATTTGATACGAAAAATAAAGTTCTCAAATTTTATCGTTTCATTTTGTTTGGGGAATTCACCTTTAATCTCAAGGATAAGTCCTGCCAGTGTGTCTGAATCACCTCTTATTTCTTCAAAAAGCTCAGGATTAATATTAATGACTTTAGCAAAGTCTTGCAAGAGTGTTTTTCCCTGAAAAATAAACTTATGGTCATTAACTTTCTCAAAATTAACATCTTCTTTGTCAAACTCGTCGGTGATTTCACCCACAATTTCTTCCAACACATCTTCGAGCGTAACAATACCGGAAGTGCCACCATATTCGTCAACAACAATTGCTATATGTACTTTTTCCGCTTGAAATTCTTGAA
>QNAD01000409.1 GCA_003641345.1 Candidatus Zixiibacteriota bacterium
AGCGGAAATAATGGGGATTGCACTGATGCTTGATAGATCAAATGGTCTGGTCAAATTTGATTATCCCTATAAAGCTCTTACAACGGTAAGTGCCAATAATTGGGAACAAAATGAATGTCCGCTATGTAAAGATGGGATAGGGCTGACACAAAGAGGAAGTCGGAAATTTTGATATTAGGCTAAAGACGGTTCGGAAATATTTTGAGTAGCAATAGGAAAGTCAATTGACATTGTGGCCCCTTCGCCCGAGACGGAATCTACGTGTAAATGTCCGTTATGACTTTCGATAATTCTCTTGCAGACTAATAGCCCGAATCCATGACCGGTTGGTTTGGTCGTAAATTTTGATTGAAACGCTTTTTTTAGATTTTCAGAATCAAAGCCAACTCCAGTGTCTTTAATTGTGACTCTGAAGCTGTTTTTACTTTCAACGATATTTGTTGTAACAGATATTTCTTTTATATCTTTTTCTGTCATGGCATCGGCGGCATTGTTAAATAGATTATAGAGTAGCTGTTGTATGTGGGTGCTGTCAGCATTGAAGGGAATTTCTTGATTACATGGTTGAAAGTCAATTTTGATTTTATCAAATCTCTTTTGAGGTTTTAAATATTCAATAACTTCTTCAAGTAATTTATCAAACATGATAATTTCTTTATCTGAAGAAATTGTTCTGAGATCCATTAAATTGCTGGTAAATTTCTTGATATTTTCAATATTGTCTTTCATTGAGGTCAGATATTTATCAACTTTTCCATAATTTTGTTTTTTAATATGTATATCAAGTAGAGATAAGTTACCTGCAAAAACTCCAAGGAAATTGTTAAGCTCATGCCCGATTTCTGCTGAGATTTCACCTTTGGCAGCCATTTTTTCTAATTCAATTGTTTCGGCTTGCAGTTCTTGTAATTGCGAATAAGCCGTCTGGGTTTCTTCAAGCAAATTTAAATTCTCAAGAGATATTGCCAGTTGACTTGCGGTAATTGATAATAGTTTTAAGTCTGAATCGAAAGTGGCAGTGCTTTCATTTTCAATATTAACAAGAATAAGTCCATAAATATCATCTATTCTTTTGACAGGTATTGCCACTAATTGTAGCTCATCTAAAATGTAGTCTGCAGGAGAACAAGCTGAATACACACCAGAATCGTCATAAAATATTTGCAATGGATGGTTATTGTTTCTGTCAATTATTGAAGCAGATTTAAGTATATTGAGATTGCAATTTTTTAATTTTTCAATAACTAATTCATCGGTAATACGGGATTCATTGATTTTGTTTTCTTTTATTTTATGGACATGAAAATTCTCTTGTTCTTTATCCCAATGAATTATTGAGCCACATTTTCCTTTTAATTGCATTATGGAAAATCTCAAAGAAATATTAATTAGTGATTTTTTATCGCCAACAGTATATAGCAATTGATTTAAGTCAGAGAGACTTTCTAATTGGTGTGCTGATACTTTTTTATCAATATTTTCATTGATGATTTTTACTGCTTTTGAAACTGATTGTCTAATCTCAGCTAATTCAAACGGTTTCATTATATAGTCAACAGCACCATATTTGATAGCATCTTTAGCAGAATTTAAGTTGGCATAACCGGTCATAAAGATTATTTTTGTCTCAGGGTGTTTCTCACGTGCCTTTTGAGCTAATTCAATACCATTAATTGGAGACATACGAATATCAGTAATCAACAAATCCAGAGAGTAATTTTCTAAGATTTTTAAAGCCTCTTCGCCGTTGCTGGCTGATTCAAGGTTGAAACCTTCATCCTCTAAAGCATCTTTTACTAAAGAAACAACGATTTTTTCATCGTCAACTACGAGAATGTTTATATTTTTATTGTTAGGAGTCATTTTATATCTATTTTTGCTAATACCTTTTCTACCGTTTGTTTTAACTGATCAAGATTAAATGGTTTGGCAAGGCACGTATATGCTCCTAATTTTAAAGCCTTGTCAGCAAGATTGTCAGGCAGGGAGTCTGTCATAATAAATGGCAATTCCGGTTTTTCTTTGACAACTTCGCTGTACACCTGAAATCCATTTCTTTTGGGCATATGAATATCACAAAAGACAATATCATAATTACCGGATAATGCTTTTTCAATACCTTCTAAACCGTTGTTAGCCAGTTCAACCGAATAGCCGATATCAGTGAAATAATCATATAATAAAGTTCTTATAATTTTTGAATTATCTATTACAAGTATCTTTTTCATAATCTTTCCTACAATTCTGCTGTTTCAATTACTTGCATTAGTTCTTTGATACTAAACGGTTTTGATAAAAACGCATTAGCACCGCTATTGACTGATTGACTGACAGAATAAAGAGAGGCATATCCTGAAATTATTATTACTTTAGTATCTGGAGAATTTTCATGAGTAAACTTAATTACTTCCTCGCCGGATACTTTAGGCATTTTCATGTCTGTTATGATGAGATCATAGCTCTCATCTTTGATTTTATCAATTGCTTCGTCTCCATCGGAAGCCATAGAGACATTGTAATCATCGCAGAGGACTTCATAAAGAAAATCTCTGATTACTTCTTCATCATCAACTATTAGTATATTCTTTTTTTCCATAGACATATTTCAAAGTTGTAGAGTTATTAATTTACTATCTTATCATTAGCTATTTTATCGGTGCCAATTCTTGATTCCTGAATAGGTAAAACAATTATAAATATAGAGCCTTCTCCAACAGTAGATTCAA
>QNAD01000410.1 GCA_003641345.1 Candidatus Zixiibacteriota bacterium
AGACCGGTATAAATACTGTTACATGAGTTAATTTTTCTATTTTTGAGAAAATTTTTTACCGTGAGAATTTTAGTTACCGGAGGTGCCGGATTTATCGGCTCCAATTTATGTGAGTTTTGGCTAAAAGAGGGGCATCAAGTAATTTGTTTAGATAATTTCTCTACAGGTAAACGGGAGAATATTACACCTTTTTTGTCGAATAAAAACTTTACGCTTATTGAGGGTGACATTCGGGATATTGATACCTGTCGCAAAGCTGTGGAAAATATTGATTCTGTGGTTCATGAGGCAGCTCTCGGTTCTGTTCCCCGCTCTATTAAAGACCCGAAAACTACCAATGATGTCAATATCGGTGGGTTTGTCAATATGATTACTGCTGCCAAAGATGCAGGGATAAAGCGGTTTGTGTATGCTGCCAGCTCTTCTACCTACGGTGACAGCAAAGAATTGCCCAAGCAAGAAGACAAGATAGGTAACCCATTATCGCCCTATGCCATCACGAAATTTGTAGATGAATTGTATGCCGGAATTTTCTCGGAGCTTTATGGAATAGAGACCATCGGGCTTCGTTATTTCAATGTCTTTGGTCGCCGGCAAGACCCCGAAGGTGCTTATGCTGCGGTGATACCAAAGTTTTTTATGCAGCTTATCAATCATCAGCAACCTGTCATTAATGGTGACGGCTCGTATTCGCGGGATTTTACTTATATCGATAATGTGATTCAGGCAAATAATCTGGCATTGTTTACTGAAAACAAAAATGCTGTCAATCAGGTTTACAATGTAGCTTACGGACAACGGATAACACTTGTAGAGTTGTTTGAATTTATCAGGGGAAATTTAATCCGGTTCGACAAATCTGCAGAAACGATTGAGCCGGTTTTTGGTCCGTTTCGTGAGGGCGACATCCCACATTCGTTGGCAAGCATCGAAAAAGCAAAAAAGTTATTGGGGTATAATCCACCGTTTGATGTTAAAACGGGATTACAAAGTGCGGCACAGTGGTATTGGGAAAATCTGAAATAACCGGTATGAATTGGTATGTCATATACACCAAATCGCGGGCAGAGAAAAAAACACGAGACACCTTGCAAGAGTCCGGCTATGAAGTTTATTTGCCGTTGGTAAAGACAATGCGGCAGTGGAGTGACCGAAAAAAGAAAGTAGAGATTCCGTTGTTCCCGGGGTATTTATTTATCAAAACAGATACTGAAAATTTTTGGAAGATACGGACAATCGACGGTGTCGTTAATTTTGTCCGTTTTGGCGAAAATATTGCCAAAGTAAGGGAACAAGATATAATGAATATCAGGATATTATTGCAGGAATCAGAAAATCTTTCCGTCACCAATTCCGTTTTCCGGCAAGGCGAAGAAATAGAGATAACCGCCGGTAAATTCAAGGGCTACAAAGGGTTGGTAGAATTTGCAAAAGGCAAAAATAATTTAATCGTTAGTTTGTTAGAAATAGGGATGTCGGTGAAACTTGAAATTCCTGCTCATTTCGTCAAACAAATATCAAAATAAAGTATATTTGCATTGATTTTTTACGGTGCTGCAGTTTCATAATGGGACTGAGGAAGCTGTTGCTTTATCAGAATACTAAAGTTTCCTAAAATGAATTATGTGTAGAAGTGCTTGTATAACCATTAAACTATTAATCTGAGTTCGATTAAAATAATTACAGATAATTTGTTTAATGTCTTAAAATTAACAATGCGTGAAATTATATCGCACATAAAATTTGCATTTGAAATAACCGGTGAAACCACGCAAAGAACCGAAATACCTGAATATCCGTTAGAAGCAATTAGAGAATTGCTGCTCAATTCTTTGGTGCACAGGGATTATACCAATAATATGGACATTCAATAATTTTATTAAAAATAATCCGAATAAACGCTTATCTCAAATAGAGAAAGAATTAGATATACCACAAAAGACATTGGAACGATGGGTGAAAAAATTAAAAACAGATAAAAAAATTATTTACAAAGGCAGTAAGAAAACAGGAGGATATTACGCATTGGGAAAATGATAAAAGAACAAGTTTTACATATTAAGCCAATGTGGGCATCTATTTGTTTAAAAAGAAATTATTAAATTTAGTTCTTAAAAATAAAGTATATAATGCAACTGATTTTATGGATGATATAATTAGAAATGGTAAAAAATTAATCCATTACCCGATTCGCAGTTACTGGTTGGATATAGGAAAACACGAAGATTTCGAAAAAGCCCAAATGGACATATCTCATATAAACTTGGGATTAAAAAATGAGTAACAATAACGAAATATTACAACAATTATCAAAACATTTATTTTGGGATGTTGATATTTCTGAAGTAGATGTGGAAAAACATGTTCGTTTTATTGTTGAAAGGGTGGTAACAAGGGGGAATTTAAATGATTTTAAATTATTGTTAAAAACTTACACAAAAAAAATGATTGCTCAAAATGTAGTAAAAATCAGGAGCTTGGATAAAAAAACCATTAACTTTTTAAGTATATATTTTGATATTGATAAAAAAGATTTTAGATGTTACAGCTAAAAACCACAGATGAAGATACTTTTGCTTTATTAAAAGAATTATCAATATCGAAAAGTTTATCAGTTTTTGCTTTAGCCGGAGGAACTGCATTAGCTTTACAATTAGGACATAGAATTTCTGTTGATATTGATTTGTTTATACAAAAGGATTTTGATACGAAAAA
>QNAD01000411.1 GCA_003641345.1 Candidatus Zixiibacteriota bacterium
AACCTTATCAAACCGCCCTGCCACATGAAACCCTAAAGCATCTTTTTGTATTATTTCCTTACCACCATCTACCTCATTTTGGGTTATCCAACGATTATTTGAAAAAGTAAACTCCAACTTATTGCGATATTCAAAATCTTTTGGTGATGCCATTACAGGAAAAATATTTTCAGGCATTATTTTACCTATTCGTTTAATATTTTCCAACACTATTTTCTCCTTGTAAAAAAGCTGTTTTTCGTAAGCAAGAAACTGTAATTTACATCCGCCACACTCACCAAAGTGTGTACACTCAGGTGAGATTCTATCCGGTGACAGTTTCTTGTAATCTTCCACTTGTCCGTAAAGATAACGGCGTTTTTTCTTATAGATCCGGACATCAACTATTTCTCCCGGAATCGTATTTTTAACAAAAACTACTTTTTCATTCGTTTTGGCAACGCCAAAACCTTCCGAATTAATATCAGTAATTTCAAGGTTTTCAAAGGTTTTCTTTTTCTTTTTCACAAAAAAAATTCTTGTAATAAAAAATATATTTGTAACTTGCAACAAATTTGCTTCTATGAATAATTCATCTCAAGTATCCGATGATTTCATCACAAAAATAAAGTTTTTACCCGATATTTTCTTCCTTTTAAAAGAAGATGGCAAAATTATTGACTATTCCCTTAATAATAAAACAATTAAGATTTTCAATGATTTAAAAAAAGGAGATAACTTATTTGACAAAAAGTGCCAAGCTACAAAAAAATCATTTCAAAAAGCAATACTCAAAGCTAAAGAAAAAGCACAGTCTCTTGAAACAACTATTAGTTGTAAAGATTATAACCAACCTTTTCTTTTTAGAATCAATTATTTAAATAAGAATACTATTGTAGTCTTCGGACTTCAACTTCAATCATTACAAGCATTAAAATCCATCTCGGACGAAAAAGAAAAAGAAGAGATTTTTTTTAAGACTCTTTTTGAAAATAGTGAAGATGCCATTTTTTTGATGACCGACAAACAATTTATTGAGTGTAATAAAAAAACACTTAAAATGTTCGGATGCAAGAAAAAAGAAGATATTGTCGGACATCATCCTTCAGAATTTTCACCCGAGAAACAACCAGGAAGAATTTCATCAAAAAAACTCAGTCAAGAAAAAATTAATTCTGCTTTTGCAGGAAAACCACAAACATTTGAATGGATACACACAAAAAATGACAAATCTGAATTCTATGCTCAAGTTTCTCTTAACCTCATCGAATATCAAACCGAAAAAGTTCTTTTGGCAATAGTACGGGATATCTCTGCGATAAAAGACCATGAAAAGAAATTAAGTGAACAGTATCAGGAAGTTCAAACACAAAACGAAGAGATTCAATCTCAAAATGAAGAATATGCCTCATTAATGCACCAACTCAGGCAGAATCAAACGGAACTCAAGCAAGCTCTTCAATCGTTAATGATTAGTGAAAAAAAATTCAGAGCTTTAGCCGAAACTTCACCAGCTGCTTTTTTCATTATTCAGAATAATAAATTCGTTTACATGAACAATGCAGGATACAAAATGCTCGGTATTGATTCTCCTGAAGAACTTGAAAAGTTATTTTTTTGGGATATCGTTTATGAAGAAGATCGAGAAATAGTAAAAAAAAGGGGTATCCAACGGCAAAAAGGAGAAAAATTGATTCCCCGTTATGATTTCAGAATCATTAATAAAAATTTAGGACCAATTTGGATTGATTTTTCTGCTACCAACTACCCTTTTGAAGGGAAACCCGCATTAATCGGTATGGCTATTGACATTCATGAAAAAAAATTACTTGCCGACAAAATCACAACCAATGCCGAAAACCTTGCTGTCACCTTGCAAAGTATTGGTGATGCAGTAATTGTAACCGACGAAAAGGGGAAAATTACCAATATGAATCCCATTGCCGAAAAATTATGTGGCAGACGACTCAAAACAGCAAAAGGAAAACCTCTTTCCGAAGTTTTTCAAATTATCAATGCAAAAACAGGAGAAAAAGTTAATAATCCCGTTAAAGAAGTTTTGAAAGGGAAAAAAACTATAGGACTTGCAAATCACACCATATTAATTTCAAGAAACAGAAGTCGTTATCATATAGAAGATAGTGCATCTCCTATTTTTAAGAACGATGAATTAATTGGAGTTATATTGGTTTTCAGAAATCTCACAGAGAAATACACCAGAGAACAAGAGCTTAAAAAAAATGCCATTCTATTTCGTACTATTTTTGAACAAAATGCAATGGGAACTATTTTTTCAGACACCTCAGGAAAAATCCTTGAAATAAATGAAAGTGCCCTGGAAATCTTAGGTTCACCATCGGAAACCGCTACTAAAAAAATAAATATTCTGAAGTTTCCACCACTAAAAAAAATAGCATTTGATAAATATTTTGAAGAAACCATCAAGACAAAAGAAACAGTACAAACTTTTTTTAACTATACTACAAAATGGGGAAAACTTTTGTCTGTAAAACTCACATTTAATCCTATCATTGTCCACAGTAAATTCGTTGGGATCCTCATCACATTCATTGACTTAACACAAGAAAAAGAAGTAGAAAAACAACTACAGATAGCCAAAGAAAAAGCAATAAGGGCAAACAAACTAAAAACAGCATTTCTTTCTAATATGACACATGAAATAAGGACACAAATGAATGGTATTCTTAATTATGCACAAATACTAAAAA
>QNAD01000412.1 GCA_003641345.1 Candidatus Zixiibacteriota bacterium
AAGCGCAAACAGAAGTCCCAACATAATCTGACCAAATAGTTTTTTACGTCCAATCATTCCTTTGGGTTGCTTCTTGATAACTTTCAAATAATCATCCATATAACCAATCAGACCCAGCCAAACAGTTACTAAAAGAACCATCAGAACATAAAAATTTGAAAGATCTGACCATAAAAGAGTAGGCACTACTATTCCTGCAAGAATAATCAAACCGCCCATAGTCGGTGTACCGGCTTTCCCTTTGTGAGATTCTGGACCTTCGGCACGAATTGTTTCCTGTACCTGATATTTCTTTAGCAAATTGATAAAGTATGGTCCTAATATCAGACAAATAATAATTGCCGTAATGGTTGCTCCGGCGGCTCTAAAAGTAATGTAACGGAAAAGATTAAACCCAGACGCATATTTTGTTAGAGGGTACAACAAATGATAAAGCATCAGATATCCCCCTCGTTATTTTTGAACTGTTTTAATATTTTCTCTAACTCGATAGAACGGGAACCTTTGATATAAGCAAAATCATTTTGTGTTAATAAATTTCTGATTTCTTTTGAAGCAACAGTAACATCTTTAAAATAAATTGTCTCAATATCAATAATTTCATCGGGGATATTTTTTACTTCATAACCAATCAATATGATAAAATCAAAACTATACTGATTTATAATTCTTCCTATTTCACGATGATATTTTTCAGAATCTTTTCCTAACTCAAGCATATCCCCTAAAATCAATACTCGGCGTCGGTTAGTCTTTATTTGAGAAAAAGCCTTAAGTCCTGCTTTTACAGAATCCGGATTGGCATTATAACAATCGACCATAAATTTAACCCCGGCAAACTCTTCCAGCTGTCCCCTCATTGGTGCCGAGCAGAAATTCAGTTTATTGGCTTGTTTCTGAGTAATAGTATAACCGGCTGTAATAAACACACTGTAAGCGGCCATCAGATTCATAATCTGATAAGTACCGCCAAAAGGAAGCTTAAATTCAATATTATCAATTGTTACATTCGTAGTGCCATCATTACTTTGTTTAATATTTTCAGGTGTAAGATTATTGTTTTTATTAAATCCAAAAGTAAAATAATCTTTTCGTATTTTTTGAGTTTGTTTAACCAAAATTTCATCATCACCATTTATCAAAAGCGGTATATCGTTTGATGAGTTTTTTACTATTTCAAGTTTTGCCAAAGCTACCTCTTTGACTGTACTCAAATATTCCAAATGTGAAGGTCCCACGTTTGTTATTAAAATAATATCCGGTTTGATAAGCTTGGTTAGTTTTGGCATTTCCGTAGATGTTGATATACCCATTTCCATTATTGCTACTTTTGTGTCAAATTGAATTTTAAAAATTGAGAGAGGCACACCAAACAGATTATTAAAATTACCCGGAGACCTAAATGATTTTTCTTCTACCGAATTAAACAGTGAAAAAGCAAACTCTTTAGTGGTAGTTTTTCCATTGGAGCCGGTAATACCTACAAAAGTTGCACTAAGAGTGTTACGGTAATATTCAGCAATCTCAAGAAGTGCTTCATGACTGTTTTCCACAGCAACGATTGGAATATTTTTACGATTCTGATTCCAATTTGAAAATGATTTCTCAGCAACAACCACAGACACATTATTATTAATTGCCTGATCGATATAGTTATGACCGTCATTATTATCACCTTTGACAGCCACGAACAATTCACCACCTTGCACATTACGGCTGTCTATAGTGACACCTGTAAACAGAGCCTCTTTATCCGAACAGTTAAATAAAACACCTTCGGTAATACGTTCAAGCTGGCTTACCTGCAAACTAATCAATTCCCCTCACTTAATCCTTTATAACCAAGTTCATTTAAAACTTCTATTGCTTCTTTAGTATCATCAAACGGGAATCGCTCCCCTTTAATTTCCTGATAATTTTCCGTTCCTTTACCGGACAACAATACGACATCGCCCGGTTGAGCCATATTTATAATAGTTTTGATTGCTTCTTTTCTATTTTCTATAATTTCAAATCTATCTTCAAAAAGCCCCGGCTCAATATCTTTTATAATATCCGATGAATCTTCATTACGCGGATTATCTGAAGTAACCACAGCAAAATCCGCCATAGTAGTTGCTACTTGTCCCATAAGAGGACGTTTCCCTTTATCTCTATCCCCGCCACAACCAAAAAGAAGCAACAGTCTTCCCTCAGCAATATCTTTGGTAGCTTCACAAAGTCTGGTTATTGCATCGGGAGTATGAGCATAATCAACTATAACAGCAAATGGCTGCCCTTGATTTATAGAATTAAATCTTCCCGGAACAGGTTTTGATTCTTCAAGACCTTTAACTATATTATCCAAATCAACTCCAGAGGCAAAACCACCTCCAACAGCAGCTAAAGCATTAATCAAATTAAATTTCCCCGGCAAAGAAAAAATAACAGTACGCACACCCATTGGTGTTACTAAATCAAAAATAGTTTTGTCCGCTGAAAATTCATACTTGGTACAATAAATATCTGCGGTTGTATTATCCAGCGAATAGCTTATATACGATGAATTAAAATCACCAAAAAACTGCCTGAACTCCGGTTGGTCGAGATTTATCACGGCATAACTTAAAGGTCCTTCAATTTTTCCCAGAAGTTTTGCTTTTGTAGCCAGATAATCTTCCATTGTTTTATGAAAATCAAGATGGTCCCGAGTTAGA
>QNAD01000413.1 GCA_003641345.1 Candidatus Zixiibacteriota bacterium
AATATCAAATACTTGGCCTATAATTAAAGAATCAATATTTCCGGCAATTATTACTTCAATTATATAACCTTACTGCTCTTTTTATATTCCTAAAAAACTATAATCTGATATATTTATCAGATGGAAATTCTGTTTATGGAGCCTTTTTATGGTGGCAGTCATAAAGCTTTTGCTGATGGCTTAATTGATACTATTGATTTTGATTGTACCCTTCTGACTTTGCCGGCTATAAAATGGAAATGGCGAATGAGACATTCAGCCATTACATTTGCAGAAAAAGTAAATAATCTAATTGCTAACGGAAAAAGCTGGGATTTGATATTTTGTTCCGATATGCTAAATTTGGCTGAATTTTATGGTTTGGTTGATGAACAAGTTAAAAATATCCCATCAATAATATATTTTCATGAAAACCAGTTTTCTTATCCTGTACAAAATGAGACTGAAAGAGATTATCATTTTGGTATGATAAATTTCAGTTCCTGCTTAGCCTCGAATAAAGTTTGGTTTAATTCTAATTTTCATCGGAAATCATTTTTAAATTCTTTAAAACTTTTCTTGAATCGAATGCCGGACAATAAAAACCTTACTTTAATTGATAAAATTGAACAAAAATCAGAAATAATCTACCCTGGTATTTATAAAGTAGAGCCTAATTTTCATAAAAAAAATAAATATCTTCATATTTTATGGGTTGCCAGATGGGAACATGATAAAAATCCGGATATTTTTTTTGATGCACTAAAAATAATTAAAGAAAAAAAATATAAATTTAATATTTCCGTAATCGGTGAACAGTACAAAAAATCACCTATTGTATTCAATCAAGCTAAAGAGTATTTTTCAGATGAAATAATCAACTGGGGTTATCAGGATTCTGTGGAAAAATATACAAAAATCCTACAAAGTGCTGACTTAATCATCTCAACTGCGAATCATGAATTTTACGGCATTTCCGTAATTGAAGCTATCACAGCCGGGGCATATCCTCTTCTACCCGATAGGTTGGCATATCCAGAAATATTACAATGCGATAGATTTACGGAAAATAAGCGCTGTTTTTACGATGGGACAGTAAATGATTTGGTTAATAAAATTGAAACCATACTAAAATCACATCAATTAAACCCACTTAGAAACAAAAACGACATCCTAAATATGACAATTAAACAATATTTTTGGGATAATCAGCATCATAAAATCATAAATTTACTCACTAAATCACAAGAATAATTTATAATATTACAAATATAATTTTTATAATCAAATGAAAAAATTATTTAAACTTTAATTGACAATTATTTTAAAATTGAATAATGTTATCCATTGCATGTGCTTACGTATAATTGTATTTGAGAATAATAGATTTCATGAATTTCATCAATTAACTTTTTTATGGGAGGTGTCAATATAGGGGATTTGATAAAACTTTTTTAAGTTTTGAGTTAATCATGTTAAGGAAAAACATTTATTAAATGATCACATTTTAAAATTTTACAGTGGAGGTAAAGATGAAATCAAAACTCGTCTTGATTTTTTGTTTAGTAGCAATATGTCTTATTACAGGCTGTGACAAAAAAGAATTTACTTACGATGAGCTGTTTGTCGATGGCCGTGTTATTGGCTCGATAAACGGAGTAGTCTCCGATGCCGCTACCAATTCAAGATTAGCTAATATATTAGTTACTTGGGTAGCAAAAGGTGGTATATATACAACTCGGACAAATGATCTCGGTTATTATGGAATCACCAACCTTGATCCGGGACATTATGAAATAACTTTTTCCGATATCGAAGGTTATGCTATTGGGAAAACCACTGTTGAGATTGAAACTCTTGATAATATTGGCATTGACAATTATCCAACATCCGAAGATTTCTATTATTCTGTCAATAAAAATGTTGTGCTTTATCAACTTAATTCATCTCTGAAAGGCATGGTTTATGCCAGCCCGAGTGCTGAACTTAATGTTCCAGCTGTGGGTGTTACTGTTGTAGCTGATTTCAATGGGTACGACCTGGCTGATGAAGAATATACAGCTGTCACCGATTCAAATGGTGCTTTCTTGTTTAGTGAACTGCCTGCAACTGCTAATGTTGATCTGAGAACAATGCCGTTCTCATTGGGTGGTTTTGATTATGCTGTGGCGACCAAAAGCAATGTCGTCCTGATAACCGGTGGCTTGGCTGATGCCGGAAATATTTTCCTTTCCGTTGCACCGGCAACTCCATTCTTAGTCCAAAATAATTTCATGAATAATAACTTTCCTCTGCGTTCAGGTCTGCATATGACCTTCTCCAAAGCAATGCAAACCGACGGTTTTGAAATCACACTAACTGAAACTGTTGTCAAAGCAGGACCTGTTGAAGTAGCCTTTACTTTTAACTGGACTGATGATATTGTTTTAGTTGTTGACCCGGTAGCTGCATTAAATGCTAATACATCTTATACTCTTAGTCTGACAGGTATGTCTCAAGACGGCAATTCCTATGATGTCGATTATGTGTTTACAACTCAGGACGGATTGCTGTTTACCTATTCAAACCTTGAGATATCTCAGGGAAGTTATATTGATTTCCCGATTGATGGTACCATTGAACTTGGTTTCAATATGGAAGTTGATTTGACCAATACCAAAAGCGTGGTAAATCTTTATCACCAAACTGATGACGACCCTGTAGTTAGGGA
>QNAD01000414.1 GCA_003641345.1 Candidatus Zixiibacteriota bacterium
ACTAATATTTATGGGTTGGGGTTGATTGTAATGTCTATTGTTGTCGTGTCAGAACCAAGCGGATTGATGGCAATTAAAATAACTGTGAAAATCCCATCGGTTGTATAAGCATGAGTCGGATCAGTTTCAATCGAAGTTGTACTATCGCCAAAATCCCACTCATAGCTGTCAGCATCGGTTGAGTTGTTTGTGAATGTGATTGTTGAATCAACAAATGTATCAGTTACAGTAGGAGTGAACGAGGCAACAGGTGTGGCATTATAAACATAAATTGAATCGTTCAATATGAAAGATTCAAAATTAGTTGGGTTTTTACCAAACGCAGTTAATGATACTTCATAAATTCCAGCCGTATCAAATAGAAGTTTTTGGTCACTTCCGTCATTTTGCACACTATAAGTTGTGTCAGTAAAATTCCAGACCAGAGAATCAATATTGCCATTAGCAGAATATGAAAATGTAACAGTATCAGTTATCAATACCAATGTTGTATCCGCATTGAAACTAACGTGAACCGGAAGCGAATCCCATTGTTCAACCGATTCGGAAAGTATTTGCTCAAAATAACCGGGGTTATGCACGCCCATTGAGCCATCCCGTTGATAGAGAAAGTAATTTGAAAACATTCTTACTAAATTAGGGCTGAATGTGGTATCGGTGCGGTAGTTATTGTTTTCATCAAGCAGATTCATATTGCTGAAAATATACTCAAGACTATCAGACATGATTTTAATATTGCTGATTATTTCAATTGATGAAAAATCAGTCAGGTCGGTGTGGCAACCTCCTAAATTACAATTTTTAACATATTCTTCGGTTTCATCAGCCAAGCGGAACGTATGTTCCCCAAACTGATATCCTTTACCGGTTCCATAATGGCAAGTTAGGCAGGCATTAGTACTACTTAATGCTTCACGGTGAGTAGCAATTTTACTGCTACTTTTAAATGAAAACCCGTTAAATCCTAAAATAACATCTGCCTGTGGGGAGAAATGAGGAATATTATCAGAAGTAATAGTCAAATCTTCAGTAGCCCCATTCACTGGATCAGTTAAATTATTAACGTCGCGATGGCAGTTAACACACATGATTGACTTGTCATTAGCATTCATAAAATAGAGAGAATCATTTGCTAAGGAAACATATTCCTCTTCGCTTCCGCCTCGAAGGATTGACAGAAGATTATCATCCCAAGTATCATATTCATGACTATGAGGATCATGACAAGTAAAACAACCTATGACAGAGTATTGAACGTTGTTGCTAATAAAAACAGAGTCAAATTCTTCTATATATCCTTCATGGGTATGGCATTTAGCACCATCACAGCCATCAGTTAAAATTGTATCAAGAGCTATAGCTGAGGCATGTTTGGAATTTTCCCATTGTCCTTTAGGACGTAAAAAGACATTTTCATTTGATTTATGACAATTAAAACAGCCAATTGCAAGAGTTGAGTCGGTAACAGTTGTATTAACTGTTTCTGTTACCAGTTCATCACAACCAGGTAAAGATAACATGATTGCTAAAATCAGGAATGATAATATAAGAAGTAAACTTTTGTTATTCATAGATTTGTATCCTAAATATGTTGTTTGGTAAACTATATAACCTGTCAATAATCCTATGTCAATTGTTAATTTTTTATACAATTATCAAAGATAATTCGTTCGAAATGAATTTCTGGTTTTTAATAAAGTATTAATGAAAAATATAGAATAAGGAAAAGGATTATTATGTCGAATATATTAGAAATAATTAAGATTAAGTTAAAATAAGGAGTTGTTATGTCTTTACTTATAGAAGTCCTTGAATGGATGGACCCGAGCGGCGAAGAGATGATATACCGTATCCCTCAAGAGGGATCGGCTGATATAAAAATGGGTGCTCAGTTAATAGTTCGGGATAGCCAGACAGCTATCTTTTTCTCAAATGGACATGCAGCTGATATGTTTACTACCGGCAGACATACTCTGTCAACTTTGAATATTCCGATATTAACCAGATTATTATCTTTTCCATTTGGGTTTAACTCACCTTTTAGAGCTGAAGTATATTTTATTAATCAAAAAGTTTTTACAAATCTGAAATGGGGAACAAAGCATCCGGTTACATTTAAAGATAACAAATTGGGACTTATAAGACTTCGCGGTTTTGGTGCTTTCACAATGAGAATCAAAAATCCGGTTCTGTTTTTAAATTCAATAGTCGGTCGTCAGTCCAGATATACAACTTCAGATATTCAGGATTACCTTCGGGATGTAATTGTTGCTCGTTTAAATGATATGTTGGGCGAAAAACTTGATTCTATTTTGGAATTACCTGCTATTTATACAGAGCTTGCCGATGAATTCAAAACAATCATATTCAATGAATTTGAGAAATACGGTTTGGAGTTGGTCGATTTTTATATTTCATCAATTACTCCTCCCGAAGAAGTTACAAAAATGATAGACCAGCGTTCCGGTTTGGAGGCTGTTGGTGATTTAGATAAATTTTTGAAATATGAAATGGCAAAAGGAATAGGTTCTGGTGGAGATGCCTCGCAAATGGGTGCCGGTTTAGGAATGGCGGCTGGGGTTGGTATGGTAATGCCACAGATGATGACCAAAGTTTTTTCACCGGAACAGACTGAATTAAAAAGAGAACCGGTTGCTACTGTTACCTGCCCTAAATGTCATACTGATAC